>JAISFK010000344.1 GCA_031263625.1 Clostridiales bacterium | reverse complement strand
TGCGCCAGCGCTTTGCCGCTGCCTTCATGCCGGCGCATGCGCCCACTGCTTGCATGCGCCGGCGCTTATGCCGTTGCTTTCATGTGCCACTGCTTGCATGCGCCAGCCGCATGCGCCGTTGCCTTCATGCCAGCTCGCGACGCGCCGCGACTTGCGCCGGCGATTTACCTCTCCATGTAGCGCTGGATGATCGCCGCCACTTCCGCGCGCGTGGCGTCGCCCTGCGGCGCGATGTCGTTCGCGCCGCGGCCCTGGATCAGACCGGCGCCGACGGCCCAGCGCACCGCGTCCAGCGCGTAGCCGGAGATCGACGCCGCGTCCGCGAACTCGCCGACGTCCGCCCCCGCGCTCATGTCCTCGCCCTTGTATTCCGCGTAGCGCTGGAGAATCGCCGCGATCTGCTCGCGCGTGACGGGCTCGTCCCCGCCGAACGCGGTGTCGGAGAAGCCCTTCACTACGCCGTTGGCCGCGGCCCACGCGATCGCGCTCGTGTACCACTGGCCGTCCGCGACGTCCTCAAACGGGCCGGGGCCCGCGACCGCAGGCTGCCCCTCCGCGCGGTACAGCACGGTGACGATCATCGCGCGCGTCATCGCGCCGCCCGGCGAGAACGTGTCCGCCGACGTGCCTGCGAACAGCTCGTTCTCGACCGCGTATTGCACCGCGTCGCTGAACCAATCCCCATTGGTCACGTCGGAGAACGGGTTTGCATATCTGTAGGCGAACCCGAAAGGCATGGCCTCGTCCTCGAATATGACGTTGCCCTGCGGTATCCGCGCGCTCGTGCCGTCGGGCAGCCTTGCCGTCGCGCTGCCCGCGCCAACGGGTATCCTCACCGTCCCGTCGGACGTTATGATCGTGCTGCCTGGCGCCTCCACTGTGACGTCCTGGCGCAGCGCGATTTCGGCCGCCGCGCCCTCCGGGATGATCACGGTGCCGTTCCGCCCTATGGTCGTGCCGCCCGGCGCCTTCACGGAAACGCCGCCGCCGAGCGCTATGTCTGCCGTCGCGCCCTCCGGGATGCTCACGGTGCCGATTCGCGTTATGGTCGTGCCGCCCGGCGCCTTCACGGAAACGCCGTTGCCGAGCGCTATGTCTGCCGTCGCGCCGCGCGGTATGGTAACGGTGCCGTCCGCCGCGACCTGCGCCTTGCCGCCGCCCGCCACGTCGATTTTTACGTCCGAAGGCAGCCCGTAGCCGTCGCCCGCGGGCGCGTCAGCCTCCAGCTCCGTCTCTGTCTCCTCGTCCGTCCCAGTTTCCGCGTCCGCCGGGGCCGCACCCTCGCCGGGCTCCGGCGCCGCGTTCGGCGCTATGCTCGACGCGCTGCTACCCGCGCTGCTTCCGGGGCCGGCGTTGCCGCTGTCCGCCGGGATCTCCGCCCACTGCGCGTAAAGCGCCATGTCGGCGGCCACGATGTCCGCGCCGAAGTTCCACGCGCTGCCGCCGAGATCCGGCTGCGCGCGCCACGCGACAAAGGCGTAGCCCGCTCGCGCCGGATTCGCCGGCGCCGTCGCCTTGCCCCCGGCCGCGACAACCTGCGGCGCGACCTCCGTGCCGCCGTTGGAGATGAATGTCACGGTGAACGTCGTCGGCGGGATCTCCACCCACTTCGCGTACAGCGTGATGTCCGACGCCAGCGCGTCGCTGTTGAACTGCCACTGGCTGCCCGTGCCGTCGGCGGCCAAGTACCATCCGCCAAACGTGAACCCGGCCTTTGCCGGATCCGGCGCCGGGCGCTGGAGCAGGCTGCCCTCCGGCAGAGTCTGCGGCTCGATGGCCGCCGGCTCGCCGCCCTGCGTGTCGAATGTTGCGGTGTAGCTTTCAAACGCCGGAATCCAGCTTGCGTAAAGCGTCATGTCGCCGATCACGGCGTTCGCGCCGAAATCCCATTCGTCGCCGCCGCCGTCTGGCTCGGTGCG
Organism: Clostridiales bacterium; assembly: GCA_031263625.1. Taxonomy (GTDB): domain Bacteria; phylum Bacillota; class Clostridia; order WRLR01; family WRLR01; genus JAISFK01. The sequence continues at coordinate 1,493 of JAISFK010000344.1, read as the reverse complement.
CCAGCCGGTGAAAGCGAAGTCCGCTTTTGCCGGATTCGCGGGCCGCGCCGCCTTGCCGCCCGCCGCCACCGACTGCTCCGCGGGCGCGGGCTCGCCGCCCTGCGCGTCAAACGCCACCTTGGCGTATACCGTGTGCTCGTCGGCCACGTAGCCCAGCTGCAGCCAGTTTGCCCGGAGCGCCGTCGTTATGCCGCCGGGAACGTAAGGCGGGAAGCCGGGCGGCGGCGTTTCGGTCGCGTCCGGGCCTATGTAGCGGATGTAGAGGTCGTGGACGCCGCTGATTTTCTCGTTGAGCGGGAATATCTGCGTTTCGTACATGGACATGGACATGGCGCTGTTGTCTTCGTCCGGGATAATGTCAAAGAGGCCGAGGAACAGGCCGCCCTCCGCGAGGCTGGGCCCGTCGATCCAGGCCTCCGCCTTCACGTCTGCCGCCGAGGCGGTTCTCAGGTACAGCCGGTTGGCGTCCGTGCCGAAATCCACCTTCCTGTACAGGGCGAGGGCTTCGCCGTGATCGCCTATCTGCCCGTCGCCCGGCACCGTCATGCTCGCCTCCGCGTACAGGCCGAGCTCGTTGGCGGGGCCCGCGTTCGGATTGTACGCCGCGCCTGTCGTGAACGCCGACGTTCCGGGGGCCGCGTCAAAGTTCTCCGCCTGTATGATTGCGGAGCCGTCTTTGGCGCCCTGGTTTTGCAGCGTGATGACGCGCGTCGCGAAGATGTCCGGGTTGTTTTTGAGCGTGGCGACGACCGTGACCTTGCCGTCCTCCGTGCCGGCGGCCGTAACAAGCCCCGTCTCGTCAATCGTCGCGAGAGTCGTCGGCAAGATGCCGTCCTCGCCCCTGAGCTCCCAGATGATCTCGCTGGCGGGGAGGGTGAGCACGTCGCCCGGCAGGTAGTAGCCGTCGTGGTCCCCCTCGGTTGGCGGGGCGGACGCGACGTGCTCGGAAAGCAGCTCGCTGAACATGGCCGTCTGCTCAAGCGCGCCCTGGTACTGCGAGATGCTGTCGGACACGCTGAAGTTGATAGTTATGATCCAGCCCGGAATCCACATGCTCAGATCAAGCACCGACTGCTGCGAGAGCAGAATGAACTCCACAGTCCTCTCGCCCACGTCCTCTATGGCGACTTTGTTTTCGACCAGCTGGTTCGTGATCAGGACGTCAAGCGTGGCTTGCGCCCCGCCCGTGCTCGCGGTCACGGTGACTGTGCCGTTGCCGGCGCCCGTCGCCGTCAGAAGCCCGTCGGAAGTGATGGTTGCGAGAGCGGCGCCCGAAGCCGGATTATTCGCGACCGACCATGCCACCGCGCTCGTCGCGGTCACGGGAGCCAGATCGGCGTCCAGCTGCAGCGTGCCGTTTTGCTCGCGGATCGAGCTCTGCGAATAGAGGTTTGAAATGGTGATGCCTGTCGCGGCTGCGGGGGCGTTGAACTGCAGCCATTCGAGCACGACGCCGCGATCGCTCGTGACGACGTAGATGTCGTAGTTCCCCG
>JAISFK010000087.1 GCA_031263625.1 Clostridiales bacterium | reverse complement strand
GCCAGAGCGCGCAACCGGAGCGCAGCCGGCGCTTCTTACTCCTCGGCGTCCTCGATGGCCTTGCGCACGAACTCGCCCACGGTCTTCTCGTACTCGTCGGCGGTCATGGTGTCGCTGGTCATGTAATCGACGAACGCCTGGGCGCGGTAGTCGCCGAGGCTGCCGCTGTTGTAGTCCGCAACAACCCGATACTTGCCGGAGCGGGCAAACTGCTCGGCGAAGGACTGCTGCAGAGTGTCGTCATACTGGATGCCGCTGCCGGCGACGACGCACTTCTCGCCGTTGCCCCAGATGGTGAACACCTCTGTGCAGCTCATGCCCCGCAGGAAAGCGGCGGCGGCGTTGGGATACTTGGAGCCGGACCAGGCGCCCCAGCCGTCGCCGAAGCCGGCGGCGGTGAACAGGGTTTCGTCGCAGTCCTTGGGAGCGGGCCACATGAAAGAGGCGATCTCGAAGTTGTTGGCCGCCTCGTTGAGCTCCCGCAGGGCGACCAGCTCGTTGTTGTTGCAGAACAGCATGGCGGAGGCTTCCGTGAAGAACACGGTCTGGCCCTCCTCGCGCTCCAGGCCGAACGGGTTGGCGCCGAAGAAGCCGCGGCCGTACCAGTCCTTCACGAGCTCGCCACTCTCGGCCATGAGGCCATGCCAGTCGATCATCCGATCGGTGAGGCGCAGCGGGTTCTCGATCTCGCCCGCCATGTAGACGATATGGTCGAACACCCTGCCGCGGACGGACTCCATCTGGAAGCCGTTGGGCTTGCCGGGCGCCATGATGGGTATGACCGCTTTGTCCGTGTCGGCTATGATCTTCTCGCAGAGCTCGACGAGCTCCTCCTGGGTGTTGGGGATGGCCCAGCCCTTTTCATCGAACATAGTCTTGTTGTAGATGACAAAAACGCCCGTGCCGCGCAGGGGGATGCCCATGATCTTGCCATCCAGGTTGGCGTACTGGGTCAGGCACTCCTCGTTGAGGAAGTCCCCCAGCCAGGTGGGGTCGGCGGCGAAGTAGGGATCCAGATCCAGCAGGAGGCCGATCTGGTCATAGGCGGGCACCTGGCTGTTCCACTGGAAGAAGACGTCGTACATGTCGCCGGAGGCGGATGCGGTCTGGATGGTTTTTGTGACCTCGTTCCATGGGACGACGGTGACTTCCACGCTCAGGGGGTAGTCCCGCTCGATGACCTCGATGGATTTCTCGATGGCCCCGGCGTGCTCGGGATAGATGTGCAGGAAGCGAACCACCGCGCCGTCCTCCACGTTGAATGGGTCGGAGGCGTCGGCGGGCGTGGCTGCGGACGAAGCGGTGGTGGCGGCTGTGGTGGCCGCCGCGGTGGAAGCTTCGGTCGGCGCGGCGGCCGGCGCGCTCCCGCCACCGCAGGCGGACAGCGCCACGGCCGCGGCCATGGCAAGGATGACGGCCAGCAACAGCTTTGGATACTTTCTCATAAACAGGTTCCTCCTTTTAGTAGTGCGGCCAGAGGCCGCGATATATCGCAACGGGCGCGGATCGGATCGCTCTCGCCCCGCCCGGTTTGCGCGGTTAAGCGCGTGGCGCCCACAGCAGCACGGCGCTCACTGCATGCAACACGGCGCCCACGGCAGCACGGCGTTCACAGCAGCATGGCGCAGCCGTCCTGCCGGATGGTGGTTCCCGTGATAAACGCGGCCTCCTCCGAGGCCAAAAAGCAGGCAAGCCCGGCCACGTCCTGGGGCGTCCCGATTCGCCCCAACGGATACATGAGGCGGTGGCGGGGATTGCCGGCGGGCCGGACGGTCATGGGCCGGGGATTGCCGGTCTTGCCCTCGATCGCCACCGCCGCCGGGGCAATGGCGTTGACAGTGATCCCGTCCGGCGCGAACTCCACGGCGGCCTCCCGGCAGAGCATCTCCATGCCCCCCTTGGACACGGCGTAGGCGGCGTCGAAGTCCGTGGGCCGCTTGCCGTGGACCGAGGAAATTAAGATCACCCGCCCCCGCCCCGACTCCTTCAGATAGCGGTGGCAGAGCCCCAGAAGCAGGTAGGCGGCACGGAGGTTCACGTCGATGACCCGCCGGAAAATTTCCAGGCTGCTCTCCAAAAAGGAGTGCTGGGTCTGAATGGCCGCGTTGCTTATGAGAATGTCCAAGCCGCCCAGAAAGCCGACGGCGTCCCGAACCAGGCTCTCGCAGCCCTCCGGGCTGCCGACGTCCGACTGGACGGACACGGCCTCGGTCAGCTCCCGAAGCTGGAAGAGGGTCTCCTGCGCCATGCCGGCATTGGAGTTGCAACCGATGGCGACCCTCGCGCCCCGGCGGGCCAGCTCCAGGGCGATGCCCCTGCCGATGCCCTTGCCCCCGCCGGTGATCAGAACCCGCTTGCCGGACAGGCCATTGTTCAGGGCTCGCTTGCCGGCTAGGTTATTCACAGGCGCCACCTCCCCCGAAGCCTATGTCCCAGCGGCGGGCCGAGTCGCCGGCCACGTAGTGGCCCAGAAAGCCGCCGTCCGCCGTCAGAACCGCGCCGTTGACAAAGGATGCGTCCTCCCCGCAGAGGAACAGGACGGCCCTGGCTATCTCCTCGGGCGCGGCGGGCCTGCCCCTGGGGATCCGGTTTTCCATGTCCCAGTAAATGCCCGAGCGCTCCGAGCGGAATATGGCCTCGTCCCCCTCCAGAGGGCCGTAGCGCAGGAGGTTCACCCGAAAGCCAAAGCGGCCCAAGTCCTGCGCCGCCTCCCTGACCAGCATGGCGAGGCCCCCGTTGGCGATGCCGAAGACGGGCGCCCCGGCCGTGGGCTTGTCGCCGTGGATGCTCGACAGCACCAGCAGCGGGCCGGATCGGCTCCGGCCCATCTTCCTCGCCGCAGCCCGGAGCGCCACAAAGGCGGCGGTGAGGTTTTCTTCGATGACGCGATCGAAGATCGCCGCAGAGCCGGAAGCGATGGAAGATCGCTCCGGGGAGCGGGTGCCGGCCACCATCAGATCCAGCCGGGCGACGAGCCCCAGCGCCCGGTCGGCGCGCTCCTCGTCCGTGGGGTTGCGAGGATAGCAGGCCACGGTCTGGCCGCCGCCGGAGCTAAGCCCCTCCGGCGGGCTTTCCACGCCGGACAAAAGCAGGGAGGCCCCCCTGCGGTAAAGCTCCTTCGCCACCGCCATGGCCACGGCGCTGTCCGCGCCAGTGACCCAGGCGGTCTTGCCGGAGAAAGGCAATGCCTGATTCAAGAAGTTTCCCCTTTCGCTCAGCTCCGCGGCTTTCGCCCAGCTCCACAGCTCGCGCTCAGCTCCACAGCCGATCATGGCTGAACCAATCGTTCCACTCCTCGGTGGAGAGCCACAGGCCGGGGCTGCCGGGTGTCAGGTGCTCGGCGAGAACCTCGTCGTTGAGGCGCTCGATGCCCAAGCCCGGGGCCTGGGAGACGGCGATCCAGCCGCGATCGACAATTCGGCCGCCTGGGGCATAGCTCACCATGTCCTGCCACCAGGGCACGTCGTTGGAGTGGAACTCCAGCGCCAGAAAGTGGGGGATGGCCGCGCAGGTGTGGGCCGCAGCCAGGCAGGCAATGGGGCTTTCGGCCATGTGCATGGCCACGGCGACGCCGCGGTCGCAGGCGTAGTCGCCTATGCGCTTGGTTTCCAGCATGCCGCCGGCGGTCAGCAAATCCGGGTGGATGACGGACACGGCCCCGGCGTCTATGAGGTTCTGGAAGCCCTCCTTGCAGTAGATGTCCTCCCCGGTGCAGATGGGCGTGGCGGAGGCATTGGAAAGCCGCACGTACTGCTCCGTGTACTGCCAGGGGATCATGTCCTCCAGCCATGCCAGGTTGTACGGCTCGACCCGGCGGGCCAGCTTGATGCAGTCCTCCACGCAGATGTGGCCGAAGTGATCCACCGCAAGGGGCACCTCGAAGCCGATGGCTTGCCGCACCTTGCGGACGTAGTCTTCCAGCGCCTGAAAGCCGATCTCCGTCACGCGGATGCCGGTGAAGGGGTGGGGCGTGTTCTCCATGTCGTAGAGCCGGTTGCGGCAGAAGCGGGTTTTATCCCTGTCGCCGGCCTTCGCGGCCGCCCGGAGCTGCTCGCGCATGCCGTCCTGCTCCCCCAGGTAGCCCAGGGGCGCGGACAGGGCCCCCTCGATGTGGCGGATCTGGCCGATGCCGAGATCCATCTTCAGAAAGGTGTAGCCCTGGCCCATCCGGGCTTTCAGGGCCTCGCCCATGGCCTCGCCGGTGTCCCTGCCGTCCACGTCCGTGTCGCAGTAAACCCGGATTTTGTCCCGGTACTTGCCTCCCAATAGCATGTATGCCGGCACGCCGTAAGCCTTTGAGGCCAAGTCCATGAGAGCCACCTCGATGCCGCAGACGCCGCCGCCCTGGCGGGCGTGGTGGCCAAACTGCCGCAATCGCCGGAAGATGCGGTCCACGTCGCAGGGATTCTCGCCGATAAGGTGGCGTTTGAGCATCAGCGCGTAAACCGGGTCCGCGCCGTCCCGAACCTCGCCGTAGCCCTCCAAGCCCTGGTTAGTGGCGATTTTCAGGAGGGGGCAGCGCATCGGCGCGCCGGAGACGTCGGCCACCCGGATGTCGGTGATGCGCAGCTGGCTGGGGCTGGATGCGGTGTTAAAATCGAGTACTGGTCCTGTCATAAAAATTTCGCTCCCCGCTCGATCAATTATACTGACGAGCATTTGAATTTACCATTAACGCGAGTCAGTAATACTCGTTTCCTCTGTCCGACCGCAAATTGCGGTCGGAATTCCCAATCGAACACGAGTATAGATTTCAGATCATTTATTTCAAGATCGCTGTTTCAATATCATTATTTCTATCATTATTTCTATCATTATTTCTGCATTTCAATATCACTGTTTCAGCTTGTCGGTGCGCTCGATGATTTCCAAGTGCATCCTGGCGTTGTGGTAGGGGCAGATGGAGCGCGTGGCCTTGTCGATGCCCTGGGCCGGGGCCAGGCTTCGGAGGACGTGGGCGCGCCAGCCGCCCTGCTCGCGGTCCACGAAGTACTGTTTCGCGAAATCCATGACGGACACCGCCCTGTCCAGGAAGCGCTCCTCGCCGGTCATCTGCCAGGCGTTGAGAAACCCCACCACGGCCTCGTTCTGCTCCCACCAGGTGTAGCCGTTGCTGAACTCCCCGCTCCTGGGGTCGTACTCCGTGTGGAGGGCCCCGCATTCGCTGAAGCCGTCGTCGTAGACGGCCCTGGCGATATTGACGCAGACGGGCGCCGCGTCCCCGATGGCCTGGGGCTCGCCCAAAACCTCCGCGGCCTCGGCGAGCAGCCAGCTTCCCTCAATGTCGTGGCCGTAAGACTGCTCCGGGGTGACCGGCGCCCAAGCCCGATCCTGGAACACGTGGAAGTGGTGGGTGTCCCGATTCGTGATGGTGTTGAGGAAAGTGTAGAGCAGCTCCCTCACGCGAGAGCGGACGCGGGGATCATCGCTGACCCGCAGAAGGTTCGTGTACGCCTCGATGACGTGAAGGTGGGTGTTCATGGTCTTTTGATCGTCTTTGCCACGGTTCATGCCGGGAACCGTGGGGGTCCAGGCCCAGTCGCGGGAGGCGGTTTCAAAATAGCCCCGGTAGACAGGGTCGTAGATTTTGCCGTCCATGACGCGGGCGGTGTCCTCGGCAAGGCTTAGGGCGCCGGCGCCGCCGATGGCCCGCGCGTATTCCGCCAGGGCGTAGACGGCGAAGGCATTGCCATAGACGAATTTGTAGTCCAGGGCGGGCCTGCCGTCCTTATCGACAGCCATGTAGAAGCCGCCGTGGGCATCGTCGTGGAACCAGCGGACAAAGACCTCGCAGAGCTGCTCCGCCAGAGCCCTGTACTCCGGCCGGCCGGTGACTCGGTACGCCGCCGAATAGGTCCAGACCAGCCGGGAGCTGAGAACCAGGTATCGGTCGGCGTCCGGATCCGGGACGCCGCCGGCATCCACCCGGCCGTAAAAACCGCCCTTGCCGTCCATGATATGCGCCGTCCACCAGGGCAGAAGGCTCTCGTGGAGATCGCTCTGGGCCCAATCCCGGAGCTTTTGCAGCCGAGTGTCCATGCGAAACCGCCTTTCCCGTCCAATCCAAAAATAATCCAAAAAACAAGTGCGGATAACTATAGTCTACCGCACTAATCACAAGCGCCAATTCCAGCGTCAATTCAGCCAAATCCCATTTGCGGCACTCCAAATTTTATCGGTTTTGCATCAAATATTTGCCCTATTAAGCCCAGCCTAAACAGTGCAGATAAGTTATAGTTATCTGCACTGCCGCGCACCCGCGCCGCAACGCCCGCCGCGCCCGCCGCCAGCGCGCGCGGAACTGCTGTCTGGACTCCCGAAAACGCGCGCAAGCCGCCAATCTGCGAAGCGCTTGAATTCGTCACTAATTAATTTATAATATTTATGCAAATATGTCAATAGGGAATCATTTCAAACCCAATCGCTTGCTTGCTTTCCTACCTTGAAGCCAGTCCTATCGTCGAGAGCCAAAAAAACAGCCGCCGCGCTCTCGCTCTCGTTCAATACGGTTTCATCGGCAACCAAACGCCTTTGCGGCGATGGCATTTTGGCACAGGGCGAAACCAGGCGGCGAAGCAGAACATTCAGCTATAAAGCCTATCTTGACTTGCTGCGCGAGGGGACGCAATAGAATTTGCCCACAAACAGCAAAAGCGGCGCTCGCGGGGCGCGCCGCGCCCCGCATTTGGCGCCATATCGGGAACAGCGAGTGTCAAAGAAGCAACAGCATTTTAATCTTGTCGGCTATTTCCGCGTATTTCCCGCCTGCTTTGGCGCGCAGCAGGAGAGCTTTCAGAAGAATCGCTATGTTTTCCTCTGTAAGCGTCGCCGCAAGATCAATGAGGGCAGGATCAGACGAGACATAGACATCCGTATTTTCGGGCAAAAATACATTCTCGGCGTGTTTTTGCGATTCCGCGCTTTGCGCCAACTCGGCCAAACTCGGCTGAGGAGCATGACTTTCGGCCTCGCTTGCCTGAATCTCGGCGACACGGGCTTGCTTTGCGGCCGCAGGCTGTTTCTTGCGGCGACCGCGACCGTGCTTGACGACCTTTACAGGTTTGCTGCTGTCGTGTTTTTCAATCAGCTTACGCAACAATTCATCCGTGCATTCGCCTGCGTCGTCCGATTCGCCGGTGATGAAAAATGGATCGACGTTCAAAGTTTTGGCAAGCGGCACGACAAGCTTCGCGGAAATGCTGCCTGTCTTGTACGTGCGCCGCACTGTCTCAACAGTTACGCCTGCGAGTTCCACCACCTCTTGGCGCTGCGGCGCGGGCGCCCACTTCCACAGTTCTGCCATTCGGGCTTTTGTCTTTTCCGCGTCTGCGCTAATATTGATCTGTTTTAATTGCTTGATAGTTTCGCTGTCGAACATATTTCCTCCTTCTGTTGCTTATGTGCTTAAATAATATATTGTTTTGCGCGAAAATGCAAGCTTTGGGCGTAATTGCGGATTGCCCTAGCCGCCAAGCATTTTCAAGGTTTTGTTAGGTTTTGAGCGCGCCCTCTGCGTTTTTGCGACAGCGCGTTGCGTTTTACAGCGTGACCAGCAGCGCCGTCGCGGCGCCGCTCAGGCCATACGCGCCCATCCCGGCCGGCACGAACACGCAGTCGCCCTTGGCAAGAGGCATGGTTTCTTCCGGGGCGGCGCGGGCGGCGCATGCGGCGCCGGGGGCGGCCCACAACAGCGACAGGCCGCCGTCTATGACGAGCAGGCCGTGAAAGCTGGCCTCCCCGCAGCGGAGCTCGGCCGGCGAATCGGCGCCGGCGCTTATGTCCAGGCGCGAAACGCGAAAATACCGCCAGCCGGCCAGAACGGTTTCGGCGTAGCCCTTATGCCTGAGCGGCGCGGCGCCGCGCGAGCTGTTTTTGGCCGACAGGCCCGTGTCTATGACGTCGGCGGCGCGCCCTATGTGCAACGGGCGCGGCTTGCCGTCGGCACCCGTGCGCCCGTAGTCGTACACCCTGTATGTGATGTTGGAGCTCTGCTGGATCTCCGCTATCACGATGCCCGCGCCGATCGCGTGGATCAGCCCCGCCGGCACGCAAAAGCAGTCGCCCGGGCTTACGGGCACGACATTTACGTCGTCGAGAATGGAGCCGTTTTCTATGGCCTCAACGATCTCGGCCCTCCCCATGGCGCGGCTGAATCCGAGTATGAGGCTCGCCCCCGGCTCGCAGTCGGCGACATACCACATCTCGTTTTTCCCGAGGCTGTTTTCGCGCTCGCGCGCGTATGCGTCGTCAGGATGCACCTGCAGCGACAGGTTCTGCTTCGCGTCTATGAGCTTGACGAGCACGGGAAAGGCGCCCGCAGCGCCGCCGGGCGGCCCGCCAGTTTCTGCCGCTCCCTGTGCGCCGCTCGCTCCGTGCGCGTTGCCCGCGCCGTCCGCGCCGGGCGTTCCGGCCGATCCCGACGCGCCCGCCCCCGACGCGCCCGCAGCGCCGCCCGGCGCGAAGGCCGCGCCCGCAAAGTCGGGGTGCTCCCTCAGAACCCGCTCAAGCGTCTGTCCCGCGAACGGCCCGTTTTCCACGGCGCTGGGGCCGTCCGGGTGGCAGCTCAGCTCCCAGCTCTCGGCCACGGGCCGCATATCCGTCCGCTTCCCGTAGTCTGCCACAAGCCGCTCGCCGCCCCACAGATAGTCCTTGAACGCCGGCGCCTGCTTCATTGGATATCGCAACATGCCAATCAACCCAGCCTCCCATGCCAAAAATAGAGGGCGCCCAAAACGCGCCCCCGCTTCCACTGTCGCCGCCACTGCCGCCCTAGCCCTCGCCCCCGCCGGCGGCGGCCAGCGCCAGCACGGTGCGCGCGGGCGCGTATATCCTGACGCCCTTGTTTCCCGGCTTGCGCTCCAGCGGCCGCACCGCGTACAGAACGTCGCGCGAAATCCGGTCCTGCCCGCCGAAGCGCCGCGCGTCGCTGTCGAACGCGACCCTGAACTCAAGCCCGTCCGGCGTTTCGTGCGGGAACGGCAGCTCGAAGTCCGCGACGGAGCTCTGCGGGTGGAAGTTGAACAGGAACACGACGCCGCCCTTCAGAAACGCCAGCAGCTTGCCGGCCTCATCCACCCAAAGATTCCTCAGATCCGACGCGCCCAGTATGCCGTGCCGGTCCGCGAACGCCAGCATCTCCCTGTCGAACCGGTCGAGGTATTTGTAGCACAGGTCGTCCCTGTCCGCGAGATCCCAGCGCCGCTTGGCGTGCAGGTAGCTCCAGCCGTTGCCCTCCCGCGGGAAGTCTATCCACTCCGGGTGCCCGAACTCGTTGCCGATGAAGTTCAGGTAGCCCTCGCCCGCGAGCGCGAGCGTGGCGAAGCGTATCATCTTGTGCAGCGCGATGGCCCTGTTGACGCGCAGGTTGTCCGAGAACACGGACATGCTGTCGTACATGTCCTTGTCCGCGAGCCAGAACATGATCGTCTTGTCGCCGACCATCGCCTGGTCGTGCGACTCGCAGTAGCCGATATTCCGCTCGTATGGCCTCCGCGTCGTGAGCTCGTGCCACATCTTGCTCATGCTCAGCTGCTCGTCGGACTGCGTTTTCAGCGCGCGCACCCAAAAATCCGGGACGCCCATGGCGAGCCTGTAGTCGAAGCCGATGCCGCCCTCCGCGACGGGCAGGCACATGCCGGGCAGCCCGCTCATGTCCTCCGCGACCGTGACGGCGGCGGGCCGCGACTCGTGGATCATCTCGTTCGCCATGGAGAGGTACGCCAGCGCCTCGAAGTCCGTGTTCGGGCTGAAATACTTGTCGTAGTGGTCAAAGGCCGTGCCGAGCCCGTGATCGAGGTATATCATGGACGTGACGCCGTCAAAGCGGAAGCCGTCAAAGTGGAATTCCGACATCCAGTATTTGATGTTCGACATGAGGAAGTGTATGACCTCGTACTTGCCGTACCGAAACAGCTTTGTGCCCCAGGCCGAGTGCGAGCCCCTTGCGCCAGGGTGGAAAAACTGCTCCTGGGTGCCGTCGAACTCGTTTATGCCCTCGTACACGTTGGCCACGGCGTGCGAGTGGACGAGATCCATCAGCACGCGGATGCCCATGCGGTGGGCGGCGTTCACGAGCGCCTTCAGGTCGTCCGGCGTGCCAAACCAGGACGACGGCGCGAAGAAATTGGACACCTGGTAGCCGAACGACGCATAGTACGGGTGCTCGGCCAGGGCCATGATCTGCAGCGTGTTGTAGCCGCCCGCCTTGATCCGGGGCAGCACGTTCTCCGCAAATTCCGCGTATGTGCCTATGCCGTCCTTGTTCTGCGCCATGCCGATGTGCGCCTCGTATATGTACGGCGGCTTCGCCATGGCCTGGGCCGCCTCGGCCGCGCCCGCCGCGCTTCCCGTGTCGCAGGCCGCGCCCCCCGCGTCGCAGGCCACGCCCATAGCGCCCCCCGCGCCGGACATGCCCATAGCGCCAGCCGCGCCGCCAGCCGTGCCTCCTGCATCAGCCGCCGCGCCGCAGGCCGCGCCCCCCGCGTCGGCCGCCGACATCCACGCGCCGTCCGTCCACTCGAAAGGCCGCTCCGGCTCCCATATCTGCCCGGCGAAATCCTTCGTGGCCGGATCCTGCGCCACCTTCCGGATATACAGCGGTATGCGGTCGCGCGACTGGCCCCGGCTCACGACGCGCGCCTTCACGCGGGAGAGGTGCTTTATCGTGTCCGCGCCCTCGACGAATATCTCCCAGCCGCCGCGCCGATCCTTTTTCATCGGGTGCGACTCCGGGTTCCAGCCGTTGAAGTCCCCTATGAGGTACAGCCTGTCCGCCGCGGGCGCCCACTCGCGGTAGAACCACCCGTCCGGCGTCCTGTGAAAGCCGTAGTGGAGGTGCCCGTTCGCGAACTCGGACAGGCTTTTCCCGTCGGACGTGAGGATGCCCCGCGTCCTCGCGAACAAGTCCAGCCGCATTTCGATGTCCTTGCGGTATGGCTCAAGCCACGGGTCTTTTTTGAAAATTGCATAGTCCGCCATATTGCCGCCAGCTTTCCGGGAAAGGCCGCGCCGCCATCTGCCTGCCGCATGCTTGCGCTTCCAAATTGCGCTTATGCTCATGCTCATGTTGCCGCCGTCAGCTGTGCGCTGTCCGCTGTCCGCTATAAATCGAAGTGCAGGCGCTGCAGTTCCCTGTCAATTTTAATAACGTCCGCGTAGGGCCGCATGTCGTCGTAAAACGCCTGCGGGTGCGCGAACGCGCCCTGAAAGTGCATGGGTATGAAAAATTTGGGCCGCACGGCCTCGCAGAACATGACGGCGCCGCGCCAGTAGTCCGTCCGCAGGCGCGGATCCACCGGGAAAAGCGCGACGTCGATGCCGCCCGCGCCCTCCTTGACGAGCGCGAGCTCGCGCATGAACGCGGCCCTCGCCTCGTCCACTTCGGCGGCCGTGGACTCGTCCGCCCAGTGCCAGAAGTTGAGGTCGCCCGCGTGGAAAATGCTGACGCCGCCCTCCGTCGCTATGTGGAACGACACGCCCAGATCCGTGCTGCCGTATGCCTTTATGGCCGCCCCGGCGGCCGTCGCCGAGCGGCCCGGCGACAAAAAGACGATGCCGCCGCCGCTACCCGCAACTGCGCCGCCGCCCGCCGAGCCGCCAGCGCCATGCTGCGCAGCCGGGTTGCTGTTGCCGGCTTCTGCGCCGCCATCATCGCCACCGCCAGCGCTGCTACTGCCGTTGCCGCAACCCGCAACTGCGCCCGCCGCGCCGCCGCCCGCCGAGCCGCCCGCTTTGCCTCCCGCCACCCGCGCGAGCGCCTTTTCCGCCGCCGGCCTGATGTCCTCCGACAGCACATATTCTATGTCCGCCCGCTCCCGCCGCCACGACAGTATGCCAGGCGTGAAGTGGTCGCCGTGGCCGTGGCTGGCGAGGACGGCAACGCCGGCGTACTTCCGCGGATCGCCGGGCGAGGGGATCTTCCACGGCTTGCCGAACGAGCCCTGGCAATAGTCCACGAT
>JAISFK010000257.1 GCA_031263625.1 Clostridiales bacterium | reverse complement strand
AAAAAAGCGTCCTGAACAGCGTCCTCGGTGTCAGCCGCATTTTTCATGTAAGCGAAGCACACGCGATAGACTGTCTTTTTATGGCGCTCATAGAGTTCCGCAATCTCCCTATCCGTCCGCAATAGAGACTTCGCCATCGCCTGGCTCCTCCCTTTCACTTATAATACAACTGAGGATGCCAAAGTGTCGGATAAAACATTTCGGACAAACATAAAATTTGAATACACCTGATTTATACCCCATTAACAAACACTTTTCACTATCTAGCAGTAGCATATCGCAGTAATGTCAGTAATTGGGGGCCCAGCCATGGAATCGCTATCCTATGTCCGACCGCAAATTGCGGTCGGAATTTCCAATCGGACGCGAGTATGAATATAAGGCTGTCAAAAATTGGAAAGATGCGAGGCGGCCTAGACTCCCTAATCCTGCCGCGCATAGCCGCGAGCCCTGCCAACGGGCTATGCGCTTGAAGCCGCAACTCTCGGCGAGCTGCTCCCCTGTCGCATCGAAACAAGCGTTGATCTCGGCATGGGTCAATGCCTCCTCGCTTCCTCGCGAATCTGTGCGCGTATGGCGCGTGCTTTCTCAACGATTGCAAGATTGCAAATGTGAAATTCGGCTGGCTTGGTTTTGCAATCGGGCCATTGTGTGCTATAATTAGTGGCAAGACGCGACATAAGCCGGAGCCGGGGCCGGGGCCTTTTATATTGTTCTAAATTTAGATTCCGCCAAAAGCTTTGGGCGGGCTGCGGAAAATAGCATTGCCAATCCGCTTTTTAAGGCGATGTCTTAATTGCGGATGGGCATTGGCCGTTTTCCAAACAGCGCCTTTTGGGGGCGCAAAAAGCGCCATGCGCCCGGAAAAACATGAACTTGGAGGCACATTATTTTGGGAAAGGTGATCGCGATTGCAAATCAGAAGGGCGGCGTTGGCAAGACCACGACTGCCGTCAATTTGAGCGCGTGCGTCGCCGATCTTGGCAAAAGCGTGCTTCTGGTGGACATCGATCCGCAGGGCAACGCCACGAGCGGGTTTGGCCTGGACAAAGACGCGGTTCCGGACTCGATATATGACGTTCTCATAAACGGCCTCGACATGGAGGCGGCGCTGTGCCCCACCGCGGTGAAGGGCCTGAAGGTCTGCCCCGCCAACATCGAGCTCGCGGGCGCGGAGATTGAGCTGGTCAACATGCCGGCCCGCGAAAACAGGCTGAAAGACGCGCTCGCCGGCGTCAGGGACGGCTTTGAGCTCGTTTTCATCGACTGCCCGCCGTCGCTGAGCCTGCTGACGCTTAACGCGCTGACGGCAGCCGATTCGGTGATCATGCCGATCCAGTGCGAGTATTTTGCCCTTGAGGGCGTCAGCCAGCTCGTGAAAACCGTCAACCTCGTGCAAAAGAACTTCAACCGCGCGCTGGAGATCGAGGGCGTTGTGCTCACGATGTTCGACGCGAGGACGAACTTGGCGCTGCAGGTGGTTGACGAGATAAAGAAGCATTTTAAGGGGATGGTCTACCCGTCCTTCATACCAAGAAATGTGAAGCTTGGCGAGGCGCCGAGCCACGGCAAGCCGATTATCCTGTACGACGCGAAAAGCAAGGGCGCCGAATCCTACATGGACCTTGCCGACGAAGTGCTGGGGCGCATTGCCGGCGACTAGCGGCGCCGGTTGCCGCTTTGCCATCACCCTGTGCCGCTCCATGGGCGGCGGAACGGAGATCGCTATGCTGAAAAAAGCTCTCGGGAAGGGGCTGAACGCCCTTTTGCCGGCGGCGGCCGCCGGCGAAGGCGAGCAGACGGCTGTGAGCAGCATTGACATCAACAAAATCGAGCCCAACACGGAGCAGCCCCGCAGGCACTTTGACGACGATTCCCTGCAGCAGCTCTCCGAGTCGATAAAGTCCGTCGGCATCGTGCAGCCGATCGTCGTCACGGACGAGGGCGACTACTTCAAGATCGTCGCCGGCGAGAGGCGCTGGCGCGCGGCGCGGCTGGCCGGGCTCGCGAGCGTGCCGGCGATTGTCAGGAGCATGACGAGGGAGCAGTCGCTCGAGGTCGCGCTGATCGAAAACCTTCAGAGGCAGGACCTGAACCCGGTCGAGGAGGCGCTTGGATACAGCAGGCTGATGTCCGAGTACGGATACACGCAGGAGCGGCTTTCGCAGGCCATCGGCAAGAGCAGGCCGGCCGTCGCCAATTCCCTGCGCCTTCTGAAGCTGCCAGAGCGGGTTCAGGGCCTCATCCGGCAGGGCAGGCTGTCCGCGGGCCACGCCCGCGCGATTCTCTCCGTCGAGCGCGATTCGCGCAGGGAGCTGCTGGCCGACGAGATCATGTCGAAGGATCTGAGCGTCCGCCAGACGGAGCTGCTTGTGGGGAACGACGAGCAGCTGGGCGCCATTTTTGCGGCAGGCGGCGACAGCGACGACAGCGACGGCGACGGCAGCCAGCCCGCCGGCGGCGAGGCGGGGGGCGGCGAGAGGAAGGGCCCGCAGGGCGCGGCGGGCGAGCGGGCGGCCGTCCTGGGGAAGATAGAGGACTTGCTGAAAACCCGCTTTGACACGAACGTGAGGCTGTCGCTGAAGGGGAAGGGCAAGGCGGGCCGCATAGTGTTCGAGTATTACGGCGAGGACGACCTGCAGCGGCTGCTGGACAAATTCGGCCTGCCCGACATCTGACGCGAGCGCGGCTGGCGCTGGCGCGACAGCGCTGCAGCGTGACAGGCGCTGGGGTGGGGCACGGCGCGATTGGCGTTTGCCCTGCCGCAGGGGGGGGGCTTTGCCAGGATTCGGGCGGGTGCGGCGAGCACGGCGGGCGCGGCGGACGGAGTCGGCGCTGTGGCATAGCGCGGCGGGCGGAGTCGGCGTTGCGGCGTAGCGCGGCGGGCGGGGCCAATCGCCCGCGCGCGGCATGAACGTTGCCTTGGGCGCGGCCTGGGCGCCGCATTGCCGGCAAAAGCCGGCTGGCACAAATAAAAAGGAGCGGGCCTTTTTGTTATGGATGAACTGTTTCGGCAAGGCGGCAACCAAT
>JAISFK010000241.1 GCA_031263625.1 Clostridiales bacterium | reverse complement strand
ATCTGTGCCTCGGGCGCGAGCCCAAGGACTGGGACATCGCGACGGACGCGCGGCCCGAGCAGATCCTGGCCGCGTTCAGCGGGCGCCAATGCCTGTCGCACGCGCTCAAATACGGCACTGTCACAGTCGTGCTGCGCGGCATGCCTTTGGAGATCACGACGTTCAGGATTGACGGGCGCTACTCGGACAGCCGCAGGCCCGACAGCGTGGAGTATACGCCGAGGCTGGCCGAGGATCTGGCGCGGCGCGATTTCACGATAAACGCGATGGCGCGCCGCGTTGCGGGGCGCGAACGGGGGAGCGCTGAGCGCGGCGTCCGCGATGGCGATGGCGCGACAGGGGCTAGCGGCGGTGCGGCGGGAGGGAGCGAGCGCGAGGGTGATGGCGCAACGTGGGCCGGCGGCGTCGCGGTGGGGGGGAGCGAGCCCGACCGCAGTTGCGACAGTGGCTGCGACGGCGGCGCTATTGACTATTTTGGCGGGCTGGACGATCTCAGGAGCGGCGTGATACGATGCGTGGGCAGGCCGGAAGAGCGCTTCGCGGAGGATGCGCTGCGTATTTTGCGCGCGCTGCGCTTCGCCTCCGAGCTGGGCTTTCGCGTCGAGGCGAAAACGGCTGCGGCGATGCGGGCGCTGGGGGGCGGGCTCAGGCTTATAGCCGCCGAGCGCGTGTGCGCCGAGTTTTCCAGGATATTGCTCGGCGAGGGCGCAGCGAGCGTGATTTGCGAATACGCTGACATAATCGGCATTTTTTTGCCTGAATTGCTGGATGAGGCTCGCGCGGCGCCCGGCGCGGCAGATCGGCCAGGCTGGTGGCAATTCATGCCGGCTGACGGGCAGCGGCCGCTAGTCGGGCAACCGGCCGCGCCGGTTGATTGCCCGGCGGGGCCGGGCTTGAGGCCGAATTCGCGTTCAGGCTCGCAGGCCAGCCTGCCGGAGGCGCCCGCCGCATCCGACGCGCCCGGATGCGGCGCTCTGCGCATGGCGGCCGGCGGGCTACGCCATGCCGAAAAGACGCTTGAGCTGCGGCTGGCCATACTGCTGGGTGGCCTGGGCGCGGAGCGGTGCAGGCAGGTCTTGGGCCGCTTGCGCTTCAGCGCGCATGCGATCGATACGGCGTCGGCCCTGGTCGAGCACCGTGGCGACATAATTGAGGCAAGCGCCGTTGGCGTCAAGCGCGGCCTGTGCCTGATGGGCGAGGCGAGGCTGCGCCTGCTCATAAAGCTGAAAATGGCGATGGCAATGGCCGCGAGCGACGAGCGCGAGCGAGCGCCGGCGACTGCGCCCGAATTTGTGCCCGGCTTTACGCCCGAATCTGTGCCCGAATCCGCGCCCGAATCCGCGCCCGCGCCGGGACGCGAGCGCGCCGAGGCATGCGCGCAATCCCAGGCGTACATGCGCTCCCGTGAATACCGGCAATGCCTGGAGTGCATGAAATGCCTGGACGGCGTGATCGCCCGCGATGAGTGCTATTCGCTCAAGACGCTGCGCATTGGCGGCGACGGCCTGATCCGCGCAGGCTTCAAGCCGGGCAGGGCGCTTGGCGGCGCCTTGGCGGCGCTGCTGAAGCTGGTCGTGGAGGAAAAATGCGAAAACAGCGAGGAAGCGCTCGCCGAGCAGGCCGCGAAGCTGCTCCGGCAGGGACAGGGGCAGTAGCCGCAGCGGCAGGAGCAGTCGCGTGGACAGGGGCAACCGTAGCGGCAATAGCGGACGCAGGAACAGGGGCAGTAGCCATAGCGGCAGGAGCGGCCGCAGGCACAGCCGCAACGATAGCCACAAGGACAGTCACATGGATTAAGCGCGGCGGCGGCAACAGGAGCGCCTGCAAGGACAGGCGAGGCGCGGGGTAGCCGCAGGGCCTTCGCTTTTTGGACACTTTAATGAAGCTTTAATGTGTTTGACATAGCGTTTCAATTATTCTGTGCTAATATCATGGCATTGAATGACTGAGGGAGGCAGGGGCGACTCAAATGGTGACAATAGAAATGGTTGAAAAGCTGAGGGAGCGCGCGAACGTTTCATACGAGGACGCGAAGCTGGCGCTGGACGCGTGCGGCGGCGACATGCTGGAAGCCGTCATATATCTGGAAAAGCAGGGGAAGACGGCGCCGCCGGCCGGGGGCTTTTACGCGCCCGGCGGCGCGGGTTCCGCCAAAGGCGCGGGCAGCGGCGAGTACGAGTTTGGCAGCGGCTACGCGAGCAACGGCAAGGCCCGCAAATACCGGGCCAGCCGCTCGGACCGGGAGGCCGGCAGGCGCCAGCGCTCCGAGCGATTCCGCGACGAATCGTGGCGGCATGAGCGCCACGAATCGCAGTTCGCGGTCGCCATGAAGGAGCTGGGGCGCTACCTTGGCAAAGCGCTGCACTTTTGCAACTCGACGATGTTCGAGGTCAAGCGCAACGGCAGCCATGTTATAAACCTGCCGCTGACCGTGCTCGCGCTGGCCCTCATATTTATTTTCAAGGCGACGGTCATCGTGCTTATTGCGGGGCTGTTCTTAGGGTTCCGCTACAGATTTGCCTGCGAGCGCGCCGGTAGCGAGTCCGTCAATTCCATTTTGGATTCCGCGGCGGACGCGGCCGACGCCGTGAAAGGCAAGGCCAAGACGGGCTGACGCATGTAGGGCGGCTAGGCGAGTTAATGGCGCGCCGGATCGGTCGGCCAGCCGGGCTGGTTAGAGTCGGCGGCGCGTCGGATCGGACGGCCAGGCGGGTCAGTATAGCGCCAGCGGCGCGCCGGGCGGCAAAGTGGGTTGGTGGCGTATCTGGCGGTGGCGGCAGGGGTGGGCATGGGCGAAAAAATTCTCATTGTGGAAGACGAGGAAAAGCTGTCGAGGTTCATAGAGCTTGAGCTGGCGTATGAGGGCTATGAGGCGCAAAAGGCCGGCGATGGGCGCTCAGGCCTGGCCATGGCCGAATCCGGCGACTTCGATCTCATCCTGCTGGACATAATGCTGCCGGAGCTGAACGGCATGGAGGTGCTGCGCAGGATACGCCGCTTCTCGCCCATCCCGGTCATACTCCTGACGGCGCGCGACACGGTCATGGACAAGGTGAATGGGCTTGACAGCGGCGCCGACGACTACATCACGAAGCCGTTCGCGATCGAGGAGCTGCTCGCGAGGATCAGGACGGCGCTGCGCAAGAAAAACAGCTCCGGCGCCCAGGGCGGGGGCCAGGGCCTGTTGCGCCTCGGCAGGCTGACGCTGGACGCGCCCCGCTACTCCGCAGCGATGGACCAGACCCCGCTCGAGCTCACGAAAAGGGAGTTCGACCTTCTCAAAATACTCATGGAAAACGCCGGCATAGTGCTGACCCGCGACGTTCTGCTCGAGCGCGTCTGGGGCTACAATTACGTGGGCGAGACAAATTCGGTGGACGTGTACATACGCTTCCTGCGCTCGAAAATTGACGAGACGTTTGGCGTGAAGTACATCCACACCGTGCGGGGCGTGGGCTACGCCATGCGCATAGGGGACGAGGCGTGAGCGGCGCGGCGGGCGAACATGGCAGGCGCCGCCGGGGCGGCCGGAGCTCAGACGGCCAGAGCCCAGATAGCCGGAACTCAGATAGCCGTAACATAGACAGCCAGAGCGCAGGCGGCTGGCGCCTGGACGGGAGCGCCGCCGGCCAGCCCGAAACCGCCGCCGACGCCGCCGGGCAGGCGAGAGCCACCGAAGCCGAAAAGGCGTCCGGCCAGCCCAACCCGTCAAGCCCGTCAAGCCCGCTGAGCCCGCCCAGCCCGCCCGGCCCGTCCAGGCAGCCCAAAAAGAGGACGTCGCTGGTGTGGCGCATTGCGTCCAGCCAGGTGCTGAGCAATATATCGGTCATAGCGTCCATGAACGCTTTTTTTGCCGTTCTGCTGGGCGCCTATTTGCTTTTGCAGATATGCGCCGCCGCCGGCGCCGCCGAGCGCCTGGAGCTGTCCGGCCCAAGCCCCCTGTTTGGCGCCTTCGAGCGCGCAGGCGGGGACAACCCGTATCTCGGCCCCGGCCTGGCGTTGCCCAGGCAGGCCGCCGCCATTCTGAATGTCCCGGAGGGCACGGTCATAAGCTTCAGCGCAGTCAGGACGCGCAGGCCCTCGCTTGTCCGCGAGTGGTTCGCGTTCAGCTCGCATTTCGCTTTTGAGGCTGGAACTCTGGATGACGGGCGCGGCGCGGCGGGCGCGACGGGAGCGACGGATGATTTGGCTGGGACGGGCGTGGCAACGGCAGTGGCCGCGCCGTCGGGCGATACGGGCGAGCAGGGCGATTCGGCCGGGACTGGCGAGCAGGGCGGGCGCGGCGGGCCGGGCGAGTCCGGCGAGTCCAGCGAGTCCGGCGAATCGGCCGGGCGGGCGCCGGCATACAGCATTGTCACGTTTTCGCACGACAGGCTGTTTTTCGATCTGTGGCGCGCCCTGTGCGCGCTGCTGGCATTTGAGCTGCTCATCATAATAGGCAA
>JAISFK010000224.1 GCA_031263625.1 Clostridiales bacterium | reverse complement strand
CACCCATAATTTTCCATGTTTTGCTTATTGACTTTCGCGCGCATATTTGCTAGAATTACCGCAAGCGCCGAAGTGCCGAAGTCGAAAGCATGGCGCGGTCGCGCCGCGAAGCGCCGGCTCAATTCAATATGGCGATATCCTGGCGCCAATATGGCGGCGTAGCTCAGCTGGCTAGAGCATGCGGTTCATACCCGCAGTGTCGTTGGTTCAACTCCGACCGCCGCTATTTTTTATTTTTGCGAGCGCTTGCTTATTTCGGGTGCTTAGCTCAGCTGGGAGAGCACATGCCTTACAAGCATGGGGTCGCAAGTTCGAGCCTTGCAGTGCCCAGGACGCTAAAACCCGCCGGCGGCGGCCGCCAGCGGGTTTTGCTATGCCGATGCGCGAGAGGCGCGGCCCGCTTTTTACGGCTTTTTACTATGCTGGCTGGATAGGGGGGTGGTCAGAGCTATGCGCGAGATAAGACATCCGTCGGCAGTCGCATACTACGGCGCGGCTGCGGTTTGCCTGGCTTACGCGCTGTTTTTGCCGATGTACAGGCTGTTGGACTATCTGATCTTTCTTGCGGCGGGCGCCGTCGCTTTTGGCGCTTTGCGGGCAGTTTTCCCCGGCAGGGTCGAGCGCGTGAAGATGCCTGTCGAAACTGGGGATCCGCATATCGACGCCCTGCTGCGCGACGGCGACGCCGCAGTCGCCGAGATGGAGGGCCTGAGAGATCGCATCGCGAATGGCGGGGCAAAGGCGAAGATCGGCGCGATTATCGACATCGTCGGCAGGATTTTCAGGGATTTGGCGCAAGATTCCGACAACTACCGGCATGTGCGCCCGTTCGCGACCATCTATCTGCCGATGATACTCAAGCTCATGAAAGCATACGCGCGGCTCGAGGATTCCGCCGGAACCGGCGAGAATGTCGCGG
Source organism: Clostridiales bacterium (assembly GCA_031263625.1). Taxonomy (GTDB): domain Bacteria; phylum Bacillota; class Clostridia; order WRLR01; family WRLR01; genus JAISFK01. Next base: position 1,776 of record JAISFK010000224.1, on the reverse strand, counting down.
GGTCGCTGGAGCGGATAAGCGGGGCGCTCGATTCGATTGTCGCGAGCTGCGAAAAGCAGCATGACGCGCTGTTCCGCAAGCAGGCGCTCGACATCGAGGTTGACGTCGCCGTGCTGGGGCAACTTTTGGAGAAGGACGGCCTGCTGGCCTCTGCCGACGGAGGGAACAAGTGATGGGGCTTATCAGGAATGCGCGCTTCATGCGAGTGGCCGCGGCCGCCGTCTTGGCGCTGTCGCTCTTTGTTGGCACGACGCGCAGCCTTGGCGAGCTGTCGCGGAAGGCGGAGGCGACGTTCTACTCTGGCGTGCGGGACGAGGCGGAGGGCTATGCGCGCCCCAGCGCCAATTCGCAGCTCGAGGCGCGCGCCGACGCGGCGCTAGGGCTCGTCGCCGTCGCCGCAAATTACGGCGCGCAGCCCGAAACGGACAATTTGCGCCGCGCCCGCGAGGCTGTGCTCGCGGCGGACTCGATTGCGGGCAAGGGCGCCGCGAACGGCGAGCTGGGCCTGCGGTTCGACGAGCTCTGCGCAAAGCTCGCGGAGAGCGGCGCGGACGGGCCGTTTTCTTTGAGCGAGCGCGACGCCGGGCTTGTTTCGGCGTATGCCAATGACTTTCGGGGGGCCCAGCGCGTCATTGACTCGTCGGGATACAACGACGAGGCGCGCAAGGTCTTGGACGCGGCAAGCCAGTTCCCCGCGTCGCTTTTCGCGGTGGGGGCCTTTGTTGACTATCCGGACGCATTTTGACGCCAATCCGCATTAAGGCATTATATTTACGCAATATTCACGCAAATACTTAAATGGAGGATGCCGATTATGAAGAAGCGCGCGTTTTCGATTGCCGTGGCGGCGGCCGTAGCTGTGGCGGCGGCCATCGCCTTTGCCCTGCCCGCGTTTGCGCAGCTGCTGGAAGCGACTCCAGAGTTTTACGTCGCCGACAACGCGGGCGTGCTCACAAGCGCGACGAAGGAGAACATCATAGACTCGAACAGCGACGCCGACAACGGCCTTGAGGCGCTGTGCGACGGAGCGCAGATTGTGGTCGTGACGATCAAGTATCTCGACGACGGGATGAAGTCCGACGAGTACGCCAAGCAGCTTTTCAGCGACTGGGGCGTCGGAAGCAGCTCAGCGAACAACGGCATGCTGCTGCTGCTCGTCACGGAGGAAAAGAAGGGCTGGCTTGAGGTCGGCTCCGGCATACGCTCATACTGGCCGGAGGACACGATAGACAGCTATCTGAACGACTATTTTTGGGACGACGTGGACGCGGGGCGCTACGACGCGGCGGTGAACAATATTTTGGAGCCGCTTTTCTCATGGTATGCCGATCATTACAGGGTGAATCCTGAGCCGGATTCCGGCAATAGCGCTGCGGCGGGCGGCAATGCCGGAAATGACGGGAACGGCGGCAACGCCGAGGGCTATGGGGATGCGGGCAGGCCGCAAGGCGGATCGTCTGGCAGATCGTCGAGCGGATCGTCTGGCAGCGGATTTGCGGCTGTGCTCGTGATCGTGTTCATCATCGCGCTGTGGGTTCTCATAGCGGCGTCGCTGGATCGGCGCCGCTATCACGGGTACTACCGCGACCTTGGCGGGCCCATGCCGAGGTATCATTTTTGGTACATGTGGGGGGGAGTCCGTCCGCATAGGTCGTGGCACCGGCATCACCACCACTACGGCGGCGGCCCGCGCGGATTCTTTGGGGGCGGCCCTCATGGCGGCCCGCCGCATGGTGGCCCTCGCGGCGGAGGCCCGCGCGGAGGCGGCTTTGGAGG
>JAISFK010000074.1 GCA_031263625.1 Clostridiales bacterium | reverse complement strand
CTTGTCTGTTACCGTGTCGAGATATTTCAGCAGTTTTGTCATTTGTATGAACCCCTTTCTGGGCAATTATAGCACAATCTCGCCATATTCACAATTTATTAACTCATGCGTTTGTTGTGTCCATTGTTCCATCCTTACGGGGCGCTCATGGGTCGCCTCATGGGACGCTTTGGGCCTTTGGGCCTGTGGTGCCTTATGGCCTTATGGGACGCTTTGGGCCTTTGGGCGCATTTGGCAATGAAATGCCGAAACGCCTCGTCCGCGCACGCATCCCGCGCGGGTATTTTCGCGCGGTGTTCGCGCGGTGAAACGCGCGGCTAAACGTCTCGTAAACGCTTCGCCTGGGGTCGCCTGGCACCACGCCGCCCCGCTCTGCCGATTGACGCGCCGCGCGGGCGCGTGGTACAATGCTTTCAGGGTTTTGCGGATATGGCGGAATTGGCAGACGCGCTGGATTTAGGTTCCGGCATGCATGCGAAACTCAGCAAGCTCTGCAAGCGTTGCAATGCAAGCGCTTTGAAACGGCTTAGCATCAACGCTAACTATTGAGAAACTCATTACGTGCGATATTTTTTATCATCGGCATTGAGTTTAGTGTTGTTTTGTGCGGCGGAAAGTGCGGTAAAGAGAGTGCGACAACGCACTTTTTATCATTCGAATGAAGAACTGTGCAATCCGAGGTATTTGTCGAGTAGCTCATCAAGCTCTTTTATTTGTTGGCGGCTTAGTTGCAGTTGATCAACAAGCGAGTTGTGGCGCTCTGCAAAGTCATTGATTTCCTGCTCATTGGGAATCCCTATTTCTTGCATTTATAACCCTCCCCATACAGCAGCTCTAATGCGAACATACGTTCCATTGTATGCATTTATTTACAGTCATGCAACCGCAAGATATAACTTTTAGTTAACAATATTATGCAATATTATGCAAAATGTAGACATCGAGCGAGTGTTCGCGACTGCGACGCGAATTTAAGCTGCTTTGTTAGCGGGCTGTTCGGGATTGTGGTTGACAGATAATCACAAAAAAAACGCCAGCCGCAGGGATGTCTCTGCGGCTGGCGTTTTTTCTTTGGGTAAGGCAAGCCTCCTGTGTTTGCGTGTGTCCGAATCGGGCGTGTTTATGCTTGCGCGTCCGTTGGCGTTGCGCTTGGCGGCGGGGCTTTGCCGCTGGCGCGAGGGCGGCTCCGTGGCTGTAGGGGATGGGCTACTTGCCGAAACTTTGTGCGAAGCGGTGCAGGATGGTTACGAACTCCTCGCGGGTAATCGGATCTCGCGGGCGCGTCGCGTCGCAAAGCCCCATGGCCTGCGCCCATGCCCACGCCACCGCCGCCCAACTGGACACGGCGGGTGGTCCGCTGGGCGTGGCGGGCGCGATGCCCTGCGCCGACGTCTTTTGCCAATACGCGGGTTGCCCGAACCCGCGCAGGTAGCGCCCGTTGGCCTGCAATACCCGCTCTTTAACCGCGCCGCCGTAATTGCCCTCGATGACTGTCAGCATGCCCCCGCTCGCGGCCGCCACTATGCCGACGTGGTCAGGCGCGCCCCTGTTGTCGCCTGCGGCCGTACTATCCTGCCAGTCATAAAACGCGACGTCGCCGATCTGCGGCGTTACGCTCTCGTCCTCTTGCCACGCGCCGATGGCCTTGTACAGATCAATCATGCGGGTGCAGCTGCACTCGGGCGGCGCGATGTCCGTGTATCCCAGTTTGATGAACACGGCCGATACATACGTCGCGCACCATGCGTCCGTGTACCGCACCTTGTACCCGCGCGGCAACGGCGTGTGCGCGTTGTACAGGTCGATGATCGCGCTGTGCGATCCATCGGACTCCTTTTTCCCCAGCCACTCCCGGGCGGCTTTCACGGCCTGCTCCCTGATTTCTCTTTCAGTCATCTTTGTTCGCCCTCGTCCTTTCCATTGCGCGCCGCGTCCGCATGGGCCTCGGCCAGCATGTATACTGCGCACGCGCCTACCGCCGCGACGGTGCCAACAACCCGCTCGATCGTCTCGGCACCCGTGCCAAACGACGTCAGCAACGCTGTGATTAAGGCGCCAATCAGTGCCCAGAACTTGCGGCTGGACAATTTGTGCCGCCAGTCAACCATTGTCTTTTCTCCTTTCCTTTTGATCGCCGCACTCGGCCTTTTGATCACAGAAGCCGCCCGGCGAGGAATGCGACAAGCGCCCCCGCGACCCCCGCGAAAACAAGCCATGTAAACCTGTTCCATTTGTCGCCGGGGGCTTTGTCGATTTCGTCAAGCCGCTTTTCGTGCTCCGCGATCTGCTTTTCGCCGCGCTCGATGTTCAGGACGCACTTTTCGATGCTCCCGATTCTGATCCCCTGCTCCTTTTGTCCCTGCTCTATCCGCTCGATGGTGCTGTCAAGCCTCTTTGTGAGCAGCTTCAGCTCTGTGGCGATTTCGGCGATGCCCTTTGTGAGCTCGTGTATGCCCGCCGTCAGCGCCTGCGTGTCGTCAAGGCGCTTGTGGGCCGACTTCACCGAAGCTCTCAATTCGGCAAGGGCAGTTATATGCTCTTGCGCCATTTTGGCGTGTTCCTCTGCTGTCATTTCGCCACCTCGTTTCGTTTTCTCGCCTGCGCCGTTGCCGGGCGGGGCGTTTTGCGTTAATGCAGGGGCAGGCCCGCGCTCCTTTGTCCCGCTATCCCGCCCGAACAGCTGCCGGCAGTTTACAGCGGGCCGTAATAGGCGGAGCGGAAGCCAAGATATGCGGTCGTGCGGGAACGTTCGTAGCTAAAGGAGCTTGCAAACACCCCAGGCTGAGAGCTATCGGCCCAATAGCCGCCGCGCCTGCCCATGCTCTCGCCCATCGTGTTATTAATCCAGATGTAATCGTTGCCGTAATCGCCGCCCGGCTCGGCCGGATAAAGGGCAAGATCTTTTAGGATCTGTGGCACGGCCACGCCGTTTTTGGCGGTTATAGCCGTAATGCTGCCAGTGCGAGAGGCATTGATCAACGAGGCTGTCTCGCCGGAAATTTGCCACGAGTTGTTTACGTAATCGAACTTTAATGTTCCGGCTGTGTCGGGGCTTACGAGCGAGCCGTCCGGCAGTATGGCCTTCCATTGTGAGGATTCGAGGCTCATGTCGCAGGCGTTGTCCATGCTGTTTGCGTAAGGGATGATCTGAATCTCCCCCGTGCACAAGCGCACGCCTGAGTTCCATTCCCAGGCGTTGCCGTTCATGTCAGCGATACCGTCAACTTGCCAGTTGTGGTTCCATGTGGCGGGGCCAGATCCGGTTGCCGTTTTCTGAGCGCGGCCACTGCTATCGAGCTCCGTGCTTGGAACTCCTTTTTCGTGAGGGTAGGCGTGATCGGCTCCATAATTGTTGTTGCCTCTCGGCATCGTTCCATTTTTGCGGCTCCAAAGAGCAATCGCGCTCCAAAGGGCAAAAGGAATAAGCCCCCAACCGCCCCCCTTAGCGCGGCAAACCGCGGAAGACGCGTCCCACGCAATGCTACCCCTAGGATCCTGCCCCGGCAGGCTGTATGCTCGCCCGTTGGCAACTATGTTTATGTACTTGCTGATCGCGACCTTGTCCAGTTCGGCCGAATTTAGGATGAACGCGGGGTGAGTGGTCTGCGTCGCGCCCGTGATTATGTCGGAGCTCAGGAGCTTCGGCTGGATGAACATGACCGAAGGCATTCCGATGTCGTCAAGGAGCACCGTGTTTTTGCCGCCGGAAAGGCTCTCGACGGCGATTTTGAAGTCGTCAAAATTTGCGGGCATAAATTAATCCTCCAGTCCCCAAAGATATAATGCGCACGCGCCCATGTCGAACGGCGCCGGCGCGCGCTCGGCGCCGTCCTCGCCGCCGCCATCCCCGGAGGGCGCCGCGGCGCCGGCGTATTTGCGCGCGGGTATGTCGATTTCCGCGGCGTATTTGTCCGCGACGCCGGGGATTGCCCCAGTGACGAGCATGCCGCCGAGCTTGCTTACGCAAATGTCAATGTGCACCGGGTCGTCGCGCTCGCACTTCGCCAGATTGAGCGTCAGCTCGCCGTCGGCGAAAGCGATTTTTGTGCCCGAGATTTCATATTCGATGGCCGGGCCGGGCGTTTTCTGGACAATGATCATTTTTTCTCCTCCATTTTTCTGAGCCGCGTCACAGCCTCGCCGGTTCTCGCGACGACGCATTCAGCGAGCTCGCGGGCCTCCTTGCTGCGAGGGTTGCGGCCGTGCTCGCGCAGGACGGCGTTTTCGCGGAGCCTCGTTTCGTCAGACTTGATTATGATGTTCAAAGTTAAATGCCTCCCTGCACGAGCAGCCGGAGCGCCACGCTGCTCGCTGCGCCGCTGAACTGGATCTTGAATCCGTTGAGCAGCTTCGCGCTCACGTCAATGTCGCCCACGCCCCCGCCCGCCGCGCTTATGACTTCGGCTCGCACGGTGTAGTCCGCCGTGTTGCGCCTGGCCGCCAGCGGGACCGTCGCCTGGCTGTTGTTGAACGGGTATTTCTGCGTGTTGGCCAGCGTGACGCTGACAGCCTCCCCTGCCAGCCCGCCCGCCGTCCGCTGGAGCTCGCGCGCGACCCGCGCGGCCTCGTTCGCCGTCATTTGCGCGCCGAGGACGCCCTCCTCAAGGTTGTTGAAGTTGGCCGCGTTCTGCGGCGTACCCTCCTGTATTACCTCGCCCTCGACGGGGACCTGGGTTACCGTGCCGTCCCCGTTGTCCTGCTCCGCGCTGTATCGGTTCTCGTACTGCGTCACGTGGTCCTGCCAGTATTTTCGCTGGTACAATCCTTTGCGCCTCCTTTCCGCGCCGCCGCCGCGCCCTGCGCACTACGCCCTGCGCCCTTGCGCTGCGCCCTCTTGCTTCCGCTGCGCCCTCTCGCGCCCGCCGCGCCTTGCGCCGTTGTGCGCCTTGCGCCGCGCCACTTATGCCGCGCCCCTTGCGCTGCGCTCTCCCGCGCCCGCCTTATACCTCCTTGAAGTCGAACGCGAAGCGGTACAGCACTCCCTCCTGCGCCCCGCCCAGGGCAATGTCCTCGACCTTTGACGCCCACACGCTATTGCTTGTGTCCAGCAGTTGCACCTCCCTGATGGTCACGCTGCCGCTCGTGCCGGGCGTGATGGAAAAGTATATGGCCACCCGCCCGTCCGGCATCCGCTCGCGGCGGTGTATCGGCGCGTCGTAGAACGCCGAGCCGATTCTGTACCGCGCCCGCTGTATGGTTCTTTCGGTGTGCTTCTTGTAGCCCTCTATGGCCTGCGCCGTGAGTATCGCCATTGCTCTCGCTCCTTTCCCTGCGGGGC
>JAISFK010000017.1 GCA_031263625.1 Clostridiales bacterium | reverse complement strand
TATACTGATCCGCATGATGTTTGTACCGACTGTTTACGAGCACGCGGCGGCGCTGATCGGCAAAACGCCGTCGCAGGCCGCGCAGGACGAAAGGCTGCTGGCGGACGGGCAGCTGGCGGCCTACGGCCTCTATCGGCACGACCTGATCTCCGTTGGCCTTGACATATACAACGTGGAGGCCGAGGCGCTGGGCGCCCGCATCCAGTATTACGAAGACAGCCGGCTGCCCTCCTGCGAAACGGCCGTCATAAGCGGCGAGGGCGATCTAAAGCGGCTTCGCGTTCCCAACCCGGAGGCCGACGGGCGCCTGCCGCTCTTGCTGGGCGCCTGCGAAAGGGTCAAGCGGGAAGCTCCCGTGCCGGTGAGCGGGACCCTCACGGGGCCTTTCACGCTCGCCGCCATTTTGCGGGGCTTTGAGGATTTTGTGCTGGACATGCTCGACAGCCCCGAATTCGCGTTGGCGCAGCTCCAATTTGCCGCGAGCGTGGGCCTCGCATTTGCGGAAGCTTACATAAAAAGGGGCATCAACATCGTCATAAACGAGAGCTGGGTGGTGCCGCCGCTGTGCTCGCCCGATCTTTACCGCGCCTTTGCCCAGCCCGCCGAGAAACAGCTGATCGCCGCGATTTGCCGGGCGGGCGCGCATGACGCCGCGCTGATTTGCGGGGGAAACACGACGCCCATCGCAAAAGACCTGCTGGACACCGGCACGTCGCTGATCATGGCCGACTGGGGCTGCGATTTTGAGTATTTCAAGGACCTCTGCGGGCAGCGGGGCGTCTCGCTGCGGGCCAACATCGAATCGGGCGCCGTGCAGGACGGCGACGTGGAGCGCATGGGGAACGAGCTGCGCCAGATTTGCGAGCGCTGCAAGGGCTACGAAAAGCTGGTCGTCGGCTGCGGCATTGTGAGCTTTGGCACAAAGCCGGAGTCGGTTTTGCAGTTCAAAAGGCTGTACCAGGAGCTGTTCGCAAGGGAGCAGGGCGCGGAATGAAGAACGGCGCGGCACTGTGCGGCGTTGCGCCACTCTGCGCCACGCTACCTCTCGCCACACTGCGGTGCGCCACATTGCGTCGCGCCGCGCCAAAGCTTGGGCAAACTTGAAGGGGGCTGGCATGAATACGAGCCGCAGGGAAAATTTCCGCAAGACGCTGAGGCACGAGCAACCGGAAAGCCTGATCGTGGATTTCGGCGGCAACCCGCTTTCCAGCATGGAGGGCCGGAGCATGTACGCCCTGCTGGAGCATCTGGGCTACGATATCCCGGACGAGATAGATGTCTTGCCGTTTGGCAAGGTGCCGAGGATGGACGAGCGCATACTCAGCCGCTTTGACATCGACACGCGCTCCGTCGGCGAGATACTGCGCCCGGCCGACTCCCTGCACAGCAGGATTTCCGACAGCGAATACATAGACGAATGGGGGATCCTGCGCGTTTACACGGGCATGTACTGGGAGATTGCCGAGCACCCGCTAAAAGGCGCGTCCGCGGGCGATTTGGAGCATTACAGATGGCCTTGCCCCGACTCCATCGACATGGCCCAGATCGCGGCCTGCGCGGAACGGGCCAGGCAACTCTTTGAGGAAACGGACTACGTCGTCTGCGCGGAGCACCCGGTTTACGGCATATTTGAGCTTGGGTGCTGGATGTGCGGCTTTGACGACTTCCTGATGAAAATGGCGCTGGACGAGGCGTTTGTGCACAGGTTCTTTGAAATCGCGCTCCGCTACCAGAAAAAGGTCATAGAAAAATACTATGGCGCTTTGGGCAAGTTTATCCACTACACGTCCAGCGGCGACGATTTTGCCACCCAGTCCAGCCTGTTTGTCTCTCCCGACATGTTCCGCAGGCTGATCAAGCCGTATTTCAAGGAGAGGATCGAGTACACCAAAAGCTTCACCGACGCGGCTTATCTGCACCATTCCTGCGGAAGCGTGTTTCACATCATAGACGACCTGATCGGTTGCGGTGTCGATATTCTCAACCCCATTCAGCCAAAGGCGGCGAACATGCAACCGGAAAAGCTGAAATCGGCATACGGCGACAGGATCGTGTTCCACGGCGGGATAGACACGCAGGACATTTTGCCGTTTGGCACAAAAGAGAGCATCGAGGAAACGGTCAAAACGACGATAGAGGCCATGGGCCGCGACGGAGGGTATATTTTGGCCGCCGCGCACAACATTCAGGAAGACGTGCGCCCGCAAAACCTGATATACATGCTCGATGCCGCCAAGAAGTTTGGACGGGCGCATTGGCAGGAACGGCAGAATTGTCAATGAAATGAATATTGTCAATCGGGCATCTATCAATAATGTCCATATCAAGAATTTTGTTGATTGACCCATTAGCCATGATTTCATTAAGCTGATTGCAGTGATTTTCGCCTTTGTGAAAAATCACGAATAAATGAAACAGCCAAGGAGGAGTCATGGCAATGAAACTGAGCAGGATCGCACTGATTGCCGCTTTGATTGCGGCGCTTTTCCTGTCCGCCTGCCAAGGGGCGACGCAAGGCGCGGCGCAAACCACGACGCAAGGGGGGACGGCACAGGAAAGCGGCGCGTCCGAAACTGCCTCGCCATCCAGCGAGAGCGCCGCCGCCAGCGCCTCGGCGCCCGAAGGCGCCGCATCTGAAAGCGGCGCGTCTGAAAGCGCCCCGCCCCCCAGCGAGAGCGCTCCCGCCAGCTCTGGCGCGGAGTCTGAGCCGATCACCGTGACGATTTTTTACCACGACCCTGCCGGCGGCGCGTATAATGACGCATGGCCGGCGTTTTTGAGGGCGGCCGAGATCACGGGCGTCACTTTGAAGGGCACCGCGCCCTCTGCCGCGACAAACCACGACGAGGTGTTCAACCTGATGATGGCGTCCGGCGAGCTTCCGGACATTGTGGCCGGAAAGGCGTCGAACCTCGTCAATTACGGAAAAGACGGCGCCTTTGTCGATTTGGGCCAGCGCCTTGGCGAAAACACGCCTAACATCAATCAGCTGTTCTCC
>JAISFK010000414.1 GCA_031263625.1 Clostridiales bacterium | reverse complement strand
CGCAGATGGAATAGGGCGCCGCCTTCAGGCGGACGCAGTTGCCGTCGGGCACAAGCGGCTCGAGGGCGCAGCCGTCCAGATCCACGACAGCGGCCGAGAGTATGCGCCTCGGCATGGTTATGGCCACGTCGTCGCTCAAGCCCCCGGTTTCGTAAAAGCGCGCCAGAACCGTCGCGCACGGATGCTCGGCCGAGCCGGACGGGGCGGCGAGCGCGCCTGCGGCAGTTATCTCCGCCGTCGCGGCGTATCCCAAGCCGCTGCACGCGCCGGCGTCCGCGTCCACGCCCAGGGAGGACAGCACGCAACTTTTCGCGTCAAAGCACAGAAGCTCGCGCGCCGGCGGCAAAACGCCGTCCCTGCGCTCGCCGGAGATGGCGATCATGCCGTGGCACATGGCCCGCGCCCCGTCAATCAGAGCTTTGGGGGCGCTGCCGCTGAGCCGCAGCCACAGCCGAATGTCGTGCTCCCCGCGCTCCGGGAACGGGTCGGGGTGTCCCGCCGTGTTGATCAGGGTCGCGCTCAGCTGCGAGCCGTCGCCGCGATAGCCGTACTTGCAGTCCGTTATGAGGCTCACGGCGCTCTCGCCGTAGACGGCCGCCGTGTACTGGAGGCCCGGAATGTCGCGGCAGCCGCCCTCGCGGCTTATCGCGCCCGCAGGGATGTCCGACTGCCAGCTGCCGGGCTGCGCGGCCAGCGGCAGGGCGTACCGGAGCAGCGGCACGTAGCTGTGATCCGCCTCCGCTTCGTTCCAGGTGATTCTGAATCGGAACGCGAGCGCGTCCGCCCCGCGATCCAGCGTGACCGTCTGTATGATTTTCGAGCGCAGCGTCTCGTATTCCACCTCGAACCCGGCGCGAAGCTCTCCGCAACCAGCGCCATCGGCCGCGCCGTGCTCGCTGTCCGCTCCGCCGCCCGCGCCGTGCTCGCCGCCCGGCTCGCAGTCCAGCCGCCCCCCGAACGCCGCGCCCTCGACCGGCTTGATCCTCACGGCGCTCGCGATCAGCTCCTCGCCGAGCTGCCTGCCAATCTGCCATGCGTCGCTGGTCGCCTTTTCGACGCGGACAAGCGTCAGCCCGCCAAGGGCGCCGGCGGCAAGCCGCTCGACAGCGCCGCCGCCTGCCGCCCCAGCGCCCCCCGCGCGCTTGTCCACGAGCGAGCGGAGCGCGCCCGACGCGCCGTCAAACTCCGCGCGCAGGGCGGCGTTCTCCAGTACGATGGGCCCATGGCGGGCGTCCGTGCGCGGAAACGGGTGCGTGTACGTTTTGTAGCGCTCCCCGTGCTCGCGCTCGCTGAACACCACGGTCGCGTAGCCTCCGGCCGGAACGCGCACCTCCGCGATGAAGCGTATGTAGCGGTGGTCCCAGTATTTTTTGGGCTCCTCGTCCAAAAGCCTGAACGGCAGCGGGCGGCCGCTGTGATCCGCGACCTGCGCGCGGCGCAGATCATGCTCCCAGTCCCACACCGTAAACTCCGCCAGCTCGCTCCTCTCGTGCGGGCTGGGGTTGAACACATGGTAGATCCGCGCCGCGCCCGCGCCGCGCTCCGGGCTGGGCGTCCCCCGGAAGCCCTCAAGACCGTACCCTGCGCCGGCGCCGAACGAAAGCGCGTCCCGCTCGTCGCCCGTTTCGATCATGGACGTGTCAATCTGCCCCGCGATGGCGCGGGCCGCCTTCTCCCTCGCCGCGCCGGCCACGGCCAGGGCCTCGGAGTACAGCGACATCGCGTGGTCGCGGCTGTCGCGGACGCACGAGCCGGTCACGATGTCGTGAAAATGCGTGAACAGCACGCCCTGCCACGCGCCGCGCAGCTTGTCGGGCGGGTACTGCCGCCCCGTGAGCGACGCGCTGAGGGCGTCCAAGGCCTCCGCGTCCAGCAGCGCGGCCTCGCTGTGCCGGTTGCCGAGCTTTATGCGGCTCTGCGTCGTGTAGCAGCCGGCGGAAAAGAAGTTGATCTCGCGGTCCACGACGGGGAGGGCGCCCCGGACGGATTCGGCCGCCGCGAAATACTCGCGGAACGAGCCAAAGCGCACGTCCGGGAAAACCGGCCAGGCGCGCATCTCAAGCAGACGCTCTATGTCGCGGCGCGTGGGGCCGCCGCCGTGGTCGCCGACGCCGTACACTATCAGCGACGTCTTCAGGCCGGCGGCGAGCGACGCGAACTCCGGCGCGTCCATCGCGATTCCAGGGCCTATGCCGCTGTTGTACCAGTACGGCTCGCAGTGGCAGAGCAGCTCCCGGCCGGACGGGGCCCGCCACCTGTATAGCGTCTGCCGCCGTTCGAGGCCCCGGCAATGGTACATGTACTTCACGTTGCCGTACCCGTCGATCTCCGGCACGCACGCGCTGTGCCCGAACGTGTCCGGCGAGAAGTCGATGTTCAGCGACGCCGGGTCCACGCCCCACACGAACGCCAGATAGTCGCGCGAATAGCGGATATGCCTGAGCAGGGACTCCGTGTCCGGCATGTTCTTGTCCGTCTCCACCCACGCGGTCGCGGTGACTTCCCAGCGCCCCTCGCGCATGCGCTGCTTGATCTCGCCCATCATGTCCGGGTCGTACTGCTCGACAATCCTGTACACGGAAGCCTGCGACTGCGAGAACTTGAAGTCCGGATACTCGCGCATGAGCGCCAGCATGGTCCTGAACGTGGAGAGCGCGGCGGCGACGGTTTCCTGCCAGCTCCACATCCAGTTCATGTCGATGTGCGCGTGCGCGGCGCAGAGTATCGCGTACTCCTTCGCCGCCCCGGCAATCGGCAACAGGCGGCGCTCCGCCTCCATGCACGCGTCGCGGCCCAACGCGCCCTGGCTGTCGAGCGCGCCCTCCACGACGCGCAGCGCCGCGTCGATCTCGCCCGCGTATGCGCCGCGCTGCGCCTCCGACAGCTTGATCGCGAATCCGAGCTGCCCGATGGCGCGCCTGACGCCCGCGTCCGGCAGCGCGATGCGGCGAACGGTTTCCTCCGGGGCGCCGAACGTAAATTCAAATTTTGTGATCTCGCGGAGCCCGCCGATTCTGCTCCTGACGTTGTAGTACCTGCCTGCAAGCGTTGGCATATTTTCATCCTCCACATCATGCCGAATACCAGTTATGCGAATACCGATTATGCCGAATACCGATTATGCCGAATACCAGTTATGCCGAATCCCAAATGTATTCTAATACAAACAGCCCCCCATTACAAGCGCGCCGCGGCCGCGCGGCCGCTTCAGTCGCTTCGGCCGTTTTGGCGTTTTGCGGCGTTTTGCGATGTTTTGCGATGTTTTGCGATTCCGGCGATTCTTGCGGGGGCCAAATCGGCCCGAAGTCAATTTCTGGCCTGATACGCGCGAAAGGCTCTATAGGCCATGGCGCAGAGCGCCGCCGCCGCGACGGCGGAAACGACGGCGGACAGGACTATGCGGTCAAGCGACATGCCGCCTATATTGTAAAAAATGGGAAATCTGAGCATGTCAGCCGCCGCCACCGCGTTGATTGGGAACAGCAGCAGTATTTTCTCGATCGCGACGGACACTCTTGATATGTCAATCAGCGGCAGAAAGACAATCGCCGCGAGCGGTATCAAAGCGTTATACGAGTTTTTTGTCTTTGCCGAAACCAGCAGCGCGACCGACGCGATAGACATGAAGCCCAAAAAACCCATGCCCAATATTGACAGCAGCGCTTGCCACGCGGCAATGCCATACGGCGAGAACCTGAAAGTCTCGATTGTCTGGATGCTCGCCCCCGCGCCCGATGCGCCCCACGCGAGCAGATAAAACCCCGCATAGAGCAGGGCCGTCAGCAGGAAAAGCCCGATTGCGAACAGGTACGCCGCAATGATCTTGCACTTGATCAGCCTGCGCTTTCCGTGCTTCGTCGCGAGCAAAATGGGCGCCATGCCCGCCCCGTACTCGTCTGAAAAGACGGGCGCCAGCGCTATTGCCAAGATTGCGGCCGCCGGGAACAGCAGCGCGCTTTCAAGCGACTTGACAAGGTTTTCAAATCCCAGGTTGTACTCAATCGCGAGGGGCAGTTCCAAATTTTCGTACATGGCGAGCAGTTTTTCCGAGTACGGGCTGCCCGCCGCCAATATGGGCTTCCAATTATCCGCGAATTGAAAAAACCTTGCGCCGGAAATGGCGTATATGTTTATCAGCCCGTTCGATTTTATTTCGGGGATGATGAAATCTTCAATGGCGTTTTGGCGCGACAATCCGTCACTTACGGTTTCGTATTGGAGGAAGTATTTCCAGCGCCCTTCATAAATCAGCATGTCCTCGCTGCTCTCGGACCTTGCTCTTTCAGCGGCCGCGTTTATCCGCTCCCGCATTTCGGCGGCCTCGGCGTTGCCATACCGCCCCGCGTATTGGTTTTGCGTGTCGCGGTCATATCGGATGGCGGCAATGCCAGTCAGCCTGTTAAGGCTGCTGTCATAGGTGTATCGGGACGCGACGCCCGCAAAATTGTAGGCCGCGAACGCCGCAAAAACCAGCAGCAATATCAGGAAAATGCGCCTTTGCGCTATTTTTTTCAATTCAAATTTTATCAGCGCGCGCGTTATTCGGCACATGATTCGGCAGCCTCCTCAAAGTAATGGAGATACAAGTCCTCAAGATTGGGCTCGACACGGACTGCGCCATCCAGCGGCTTTTTGTCCGACAGAATCCGCAAGCGGACCGCGCCACCCTCATGCCGGATATTTCCGACCGTCATTCCCGCGCTTGCCCTCTCCGCGACATCGGGCGCGACCACCGCTTCCCAGACGCTGTCCGCAATGATGCCCGTGATCGTTCGCGCGTCGCCCCGCCGTATAAGGCGGCCTTGCCTCATCATCATAATTTCCGCGGCGATATACTCGACATCGGAAACAATGTGCGTTGACAGAATGACAATTTTTCCCGGCGCGAAAGAGCTGATCAGGTTGCGGAAATGCACCCGCTCCTTTGGGTCAAGCCCCGCAGTCGGCTCGTCCAGAATCAGAATGGCCGGGTCGCCCAGCATGGCTTGCGCGATGCCGAGCCGTTTTTGCATGCCTCCCGAAAACGTCTTGATCTTTCGCTTTGCCGCATCGGAAAGGCCGACCGCTTCAAGCAGCCACCTTGCCTCGTTCCGCGCCGCCGCGCCGCCGATCCCTTTCAGCGCGGCGATATACGCCATATAGCTTTCGGCGGTGAAATCCGGATAGTACCCAAAGCGCTGCGGGTCGTAGCCGAGCTTTTCGCGATAGCTTTCGTCAAGGCTTGATATGCCCACGCCGTCAAGGGTTATGCTCCCGCTCGTGGGCTTCAGAATGTCGCAGATGAGCCGCATCAGGGTTGTCTTCCCCGCGCCGTTCGCGCCCAGCAGCCCATAGACTTTTGGGGCGAACGCCGCTGAAAAATCGTCCACCGCGATTTTTTCGCCGTATTTGCGCGTAAGATGCTTCAAGCTCAATTCCATATTAGAATATCCCGCCTCCCGCTTGTCCTTTTGATTGA
Source organism: Clostridiales bacterium (assembly GCA_031263625.1). Taxonomy (GTDB): domain Bacteria; phylum Bacillota; class Clostridia; order WRLR01; family WRLR01; genus JAISFK01. Next base: position 1,912 of record JAISFK010000414.1, on the reverse strand, counting down.
AAATGCGAGCAGCATTGCCAGCAACGCCGCGCTCCCAAGGCTGCAGCCCGTCACGGCGTTTTGAAGCAGCGGCGCGGCATCGCTGCCAAACACAAAGACCAGGCTTGCGATCAGCGATACCGACAGCAGCGCGTAGGACGTCTTTATCTTGAAAATTTCCATCGCCGACAAGGTCGCGCAATTTATGACGTTGAACGGCATGAACCCGTATGCGAGCAGCGTCGCGAAATCAGCTTGATACCGGCTGCGCAATATCAGGGCGATCGCCGCAATCGCCGCAATGTTTGCCGTTCCGATCAAGAGCAGCTTCACGGCGGCTATTTTTGCGGGGCTGTTCTTGCAAGCCATTTCAAGCTCGCCCATTCCGTATATCCGCGACTTGACAAATTCCGGCGCGGTGTAGAATGCGAGAATCGGAACGACAATGAAAATGAACGACTGCACCTGCCGCATATCGGCAAAGCCTTTTGAGAAAAGCCATGTGGCCAAAACCGCGGCGAGCTGCAAAAGCCACAGCGGCTTGGAGACGTGCCGCGCCTGCGACCGCGCCAAGGACAGCAGCGGCGTTTTTGCCACAACGCTCTCTTTCAAGGCCATTTGCGCGAGGGCGATCGCCCGTTGCTTTTTTTGCCCGTCCGGCGGCGGCGCGGCATACTGGGCAAGCTGTCCTTTAAACTGTTTTTCTTGCTTTTTATTCAAAGCGGTCCTCCTTGTCCATAAAACGTCTCAGCTTGTCAACGGACTGTTTCAGTCTCGATTTCGCCGTCGGAACGGAAACGCCCGTGACATTCGCGATGTCCTTCACTTTCATGTCGTGGTAATACCGCAAAATCACGGTTTCCCGCTGCGGGCCCGAAAGCGTGGAAAGCCCTTGCCGGACAATGGCCGCCATCTCGCTTTCCAGCAGCCTTTCTTCCGGGGCATCCGCAGTATTCGAGGCGCCCACGACGGCGCCGCCTCCCGCCTTGCCCGCATCTTCGCAGGGAGGCGCCGCGCAGGGGGGATCCGCTTTTCGGAAGTAGTCATTGCAGACATTGACGGCAATGGTGAAAATGAAATTTGAAAATTTGCCCGTGAACTTGTAGCCGCCAATGCAGGCCGTCAGTTTGAGAAAGACTGTCTGCGTGAGGTCGGGGGCCATCTGGGCGTTCCCCGTCCGGCGCGCGATGTACCTGTATATATTGTCATAGCAATTCTCAATCAAGAGGCCGCGCGCGTCCCTGTCGCCGCCCTTTGCCTTTGCTATGAGAAAAATGTCGTCAATCGCCTTCACCTCCGTTCTTGCTCCCCACACTCTTATTAACGCGAAAAGCTGAAAAAGGATTTATACTCGTGTTCGATTGGAAATACCGACCGCATTTGCGGTCGAACAGAGGAAATGAGTATTACTGACTCGCGTTTATGGTAAATTCATATGCTCGTCAGTATATATTTTTATAGATGGGGCATGGCGCGGGCGCGCGTCAGCTGTACGCCGCGAACGTTCTGTCCAGCATGAGATCGAGGCTGAAGCGCTCCTCCACGGAGCGCATGGCCCGCTCGCCCATGCCAAGCCGCAGCTCGCTGTCGCCGCAGAGCGCGAGCATGGCGTCCCTCAGCGCGGGGGCGTCGCCATAGCCGACGAGCAGGCCGTTGCCGCTGCCCTCGTTCACGAGTTCGCCGTTGCCGCCGCGATCCGTGGCGATCACGGGCAGGCCGCTGGCCAGCGCCTCCAGGATCATGTAGCTGGACGCCTCGCTCTCCGACGGGCAGACGCAGGCGTCGGAAGCGCTGTATAGCGGCTTCATGTCGCCGACGTGGCCGGCGAAGCGGACTCTTTCGCCCAGGCCCAGCGACGCGGCGAGCGCCTTCATCTCGCCGAGCAGCGGGCCGTCGCCCGCAAGCAGCAGGCAGGCGCGGCTGCCTGCGCCGC
>JAISFK010000400.1 GCA_031263625.1 Clostridiales bacterium | reverse complement strand
CTCCGGCAGCGCACGGTTCGGCGGCTCCGGCAGCTATGACAGTTCCGACGACGCGCGGCTTGGCTACTCCGGCAGTTCCGGCGACTCGCGGCCCGGCGGCTCAGGCGGCTACGGCAGTTCCGGCGGCGCGCGGCCTAGCGGCGGCGCGGGCGTTGCCGTGCCGTTCGCGCTGGTTGCCATTGTCGTCGCGGCCGTGGTGTCGGTTAACGTCTATCTGATGGTGTCGAACGGCGGCTGGGACATACGGCTCCCGGACATATTCTCCGGCGCGGCCGCCGCAGTCACGGGCGCGGCGGGCTCAGGCGCCGGCGCCGCCGGCACTGCGGGCGCCTCAGGCGTCGCGGGCGTCGCCGCCGCGAGCGCGGCCGGCGGCATCGGCGCGGCGGGCATGGCCACGGGCGCAACCGATGGCGACGGCCAGGCCGCAATCGAGCCCGCGCTGTCAATCCCATACGATTCCGACGAAGGCACGCAGTTCTGCTTTTACCGCAACTATATCGCCGAGTGTTCAAAAGACTGGTTTTTCCTGTTCGACAAAAGCGGGCGCGAAGCGTTCAAGAAAAACATTGAGTTCGCCGCGCCCTCGCTGAAAAAATCCGGCGACTACCTGCTGGTGTGCGACATCGGCGGCAGAACGGCTTTCGTGATGGACGGCGTGGCGCTGAAGTGGGAGGACAAATTCGCCAGCGGCATAATAAACGCGTCCGTCAGCGATGACGGATATGTTTCCGTCATCCTGGACGCAAGCGGGTACAGGAACACCGTCAGGCTTTTCGCGCCCTTCGGCAGGAGGCTTTTCGACTGGGTGGTCGCGGAGGACTACGTGATCTCCGCCGCCATGTCCCCCTCCGGCAAGGAGCTCATGCTCAACAGGGTCAAGACCGGCGGCCTGAGCGCCCGTTCGGGGCTGGAGTTCCTCGACTTGAGGTCGGAGCCGTTCGCCGCCGTCGAGTCGGAGGACGGGAAGGTGTTCCTGAGCGCGTCGTACTTGAGCGACGGCAGCATCGCCGTCGCCACCGAAACCGATTTTGCCATATACTCGGACGGCAGGGAAGCCGTGGTTGAGGAGAGCTTCGACTCCGTAATGGCCATGAGCGTCCTCCCCCGGAGCAAAGTGGCGCTGGCCGCGCAGAGCGGCGGCGCATACGCGGTGATGGAGTTCGCGTCGAAAGGCGGGGAGCCCGGCAGGACGCTGCTGGAGCCGGCGGCGCCGGTGCTGAACATGGCGTCCGGGGCGGGCTGCCTGCTGGTCAACATGGGCAGCCGCGTGACGGTGCTGGGGGACGGCGGCAAGCTTTCCCTCGACATGCCGTTCGACGACGCCGAGGCGCTGTACGGCGACGTCTCCGACAAGGCCGAGGTCATGGCGGTGACAAACAGGGAAGCGCGCATATACAAAATCGGCTGACGCAGAGGAGCGCGCGCGGGCGAGACAGCCCAAACGAGGGCAAAACTGGCCCGACAAAATATGGCCAAACTGGCCAAAAGAGGGCCAAAAAGCAGCACGCAAGGGCCCAAACGGGCCCAAACGGAGAGCCGAAAAGGCCCAGCAAAATAGGGCCAACTGGCCAAAAGGGGCCGGCTGAAAGGAACGCGGATTTTGATGGATTACAACTGGCTGGATTTGGGCGTGTTTTCAGTCATAGGATTGTTTTTGCTGGTCGGCCTCTCAAGCGGGCTGATCTTTTCGGGGTTCAGAATTGTCTCTATGTTCATATCGCTGTTCATGTCGTTCTCGCTCTACGAAAAGCTGGCGGCGCTTGTCCGCGGGACGATTGTGGAGGAGATCATAGGCAACATGATCTACGACGGCCTGCGCGCCAACCCGGACATCAGCGCCGCCCAGAGGGAGCTGGACGTCGATGGCGTCCTGAACGGCATCGTGTCGGCGCTCCGCCTGCCCAAGAACGTCGCCGCCGCCATATTCACGCGGCCCGACAGCATCGCGGATCTGCCGAGGACCAGCCTGTTTGGCGACATCGACATAATACGGCACTTCAGCGACGAATGCGCCGACATGGTGTTCTCGCTTCTCGCGGCCATCGCCGTCTACGCCGCGATCAGGGTCGTGATCTCGATACTGAAGATATTCCTGGACGAGATCGCCGCGCTCAAGCTGTTCAGGCTGTTCAACTACATAACGGGCCCCGTGCTCGGCATCGTGGAGGGGCTTGCCGTGATATACATCGCCCTGTCCGTCGTCATGGCCGTGAACATCGTCGCGCAGCAGGACGTCGTCTACGATCTGATCGAGGACGCCAAAATCGCCAGGACGCTCTACAACAACAACATGTTCCTGGACTTCGCGCTGAAGCGCCTGTAGCCGGGCGGAGCGCGCGGAGCCATGCGCACCGCTCTCTCATGGCGACTGCCGGCCAGGCCCAGCCATACCAGGTCAGATCAGACCCAGCCAAGCCCAGCCACTAGGTCAGACCCAGCTAGGCCCAGCCACGCCCAGCCATACCAGGTCAGACCCAGCTAGGCCTAGCCATACCAAGCCAGGCCCAGCCACGCCCAGCCAACCAGGTCAAACCAGACCAGACCGTGCGCCATGCCGCGCCGTACCATGCAGCGCCATGCCGCGCCGCGAGCGCGCCGCCGTGCGCAAAATCGGGCCGGGCGAGCTGGTTGTGCCCAGCGCGCCCGGCCCGGCCTGCCTAGCCCGCGCCGCGCAGGCTATTTCTTTTTTGCCAGCGTCTTTTTCACGGCCGCGACGATCGCGTCTTTGTCGAGCCCGTATTTGTGCAGCAGCTTGGCGTATGGCCCGCACTCCGCGTGCCGGTCGGCCAGCCCGACCCGCGTGACGGGCACGGAGGCGCCCCCCTCGCACAGGGCCTCGCACACGGCCCCGCCGAGGCCGCCTATGACGGTGTGCTCCTCGGCGGTCACGATGGCGCCGGTTTTGGCCGCGCACTCCAGCACGGCGCCCGCGTCCAGCGGCTTGATCGTGAACATGTCCACGACCCTGGCCGATATGCCCTCGGCGCCCAGCAGCTCCGCCGCCTGCAGCGCGTGCTCGACCATCAGGCCGCAGGCGATGATCGCCACGTCGCCGCCGTCCCTCAAGAGCTTCGCCTTCCCGTCCTCAAAGACCTCGCCGGGCGCGTAGTGGTCCGGGAAGTAGTCGCGCGACAGCCTGATGTACATGGGCGACCTGTCCTCCACGGCGTGCCTGACGGCCCACCTGGTCTGCGCCACGTCGCTGACGGCGTAGACTTTCAGGCCCGGCAGCGCCCGCATGACGGCGATGTCCTCGATCGCGTGGTGGCTCGGCCCGTCAAACGCGTCGGACAGCCCGCCGTATGCGCCCATCAGCTTGATCGGCAGCTTCGAGTACGACGCGAACGCCCTCGCCGGCAGCAGGCCCAGCGTCGTGACGAACGCGGCGAAGCTGTTCACGAACGGTATCTTGCCCGCCGAGGCGAAGCCGGCCGCCATGGCCGTCATGTTGGCCTCGGCTATGCCCACGTTGAAGAAGCGCTCCGGGAACTCCTTTTTGAACATCGCGGACTTTGTGGAGCCGGACACGTCGGCGTCCAGCACCACGATGTCCCCGTTCTCCCTGCCGCACTCGAGCAGCGCCTGCCCGTATGCTTCGCGAATGGCTATTTTCACGCGCCCACCCCCTCATCAAGCTCCCGCCTAGCGATCTCGTAGTCCGCGTCCTTTATGGGGCTGCCGTGCCACGCGCTCTTGCCCTCCATGAACGAGACGCCCTTCCCCTTCACCGTGTGGGCGAGCACGATGCTGGGCCGGCCCTTCGCGGCGGCCGCCTCGTCGCAGGCGCGGCAGATCGCGCCTATGTCGTGCCCGTCGCAGTGTATCGTGTTCCACCCGAACGCGACGAATTTGGCGCCCAGGTCGCCCGACGGCATGACGTCGTCCGTCGCGCCGTCCAGCTGGACGCGGTTCCAGTCCAGAATGGCCGTCAGGCCGTCGGCCTTGAACTTGGCCGCCGCCATGGCCGCCTCCCAGACCGTCCCCTCGTTTATCTCCCCGTCGCCCAGCACGACGTACACGCGCGCCGGCGAGCGGTCCAGGCGCAGCGCGAGCGCCATGCCCAGCCCGGCGGACAGCCCCAGCCCCAGCGGCCCCGTCGAAAGCTCGACGCCGGGCGTGTCCTTTATGCTCGGGTGCCCCTGCAGCCTTGTTTCAAAATCGCGCAGCGTGTCAATCTCCCCATAGGGGAAAAAGCCCTTCTCCGCGAGCGCCAGATAGAGCATGGGCGCGGCGTGGCCCTTGCTCAGTATTATCCTGTCGCGGTTAGGATCGCCCGGATTGCCCGAATCGACGTTGGCCTGGTGGAAGTACAGGCTCACCAGTATTTCGCACACGGACAGCGAGCCGCCCGGATGGCCCGTCTGCTTCGCGTGCAGGACGTCTATGAGCTTTCGCCTGAACTTTTGGCACAGCTTTTCGAGCTTTCTTCGATCTTCGGCCGATATTCCCGCCGATGTTCCCGCCGATATTGCCATACGCAACCTCCCTGTTTTTTTATGCTGACGAGCATAGCGCCGGAAGCAAGACAATTATATGCTATTTATCTGACGCTGTACAGGGCCTCGATGTTTTCCAGCGGGACGTCGCCCTCGAAGCTTTGGCTGGCCATCAGGATGTATCCGCCGCCGTCGCCCAGGATGCCCGCGACGCGCTGCGTCTCCGCCCTGACCTCGGCCGCGGTCCCGAACGGCAGCACGCCCTGCGTGTCGATCCCGCCGTGAAACGCGAGGCTGCCGCCGAACTCGCGCTTTATCTCGGCCGGATCCAGCCCGGCGACCTTCTGGACGGGCTCCAGCACGTCCACGCCGCAGCGTATGAATTCGGGCAGCAGCGGCCGCACGGCGCCGCAGGAGTGCTGCTGGTAGAAAGCGCCGTATTTGTGCGCGAGCGCGGTCAGCTTTTTCGTGTTTTCCTCGAAAAACTCGCGCCATGTGTCCACGCTGAACAGCAGGCTGATCTGCGTGCCGTAGTCGTCGTGCGGGCGCAGGATGTCAATCTGCCCGTCGCCGGCGATCAAAATGCGCTCGTAGAGCTCCATCTCGAACTCGTTCATTTTGTTGAAGATGGCGCGCGCGAACTCCGGCTCGTCAAGCATGTCAACAAAGAGCTTTTCCATGCTCCGCAGGAACGTGGAGATCTGAAACGGCCCCTCGTGCCCGAATATCAGCGCCTTGTCCCTGTGCCTTCGGCACTGCTCCTTGACGCTCTCGTAGTCGAACCAGTCGGCGGACGGCCAGCTGTACGCGAGCACCTCGTCCACCGAGCTCATGGCGTCCAGCGGAAAATGCGACGTGACGGAATTGTACTCGCGCCCGGTCCAGACCGCCTTATCGACCCATCCCCAGTAGCTCTGGCTGAACTTGGCGCCGTTTTCCTCCCAGTGCTTCAGCGGCGGGCCGATATATTTGGCGCCTATGCCCCGGACGTCGATTTCCAGCCGGTTCAGAAGCTGTTCCGCGTCGCCGTACCCGTAGCGCTTCAGCAGGCTCTCCGTCACCCTGCCGACCGCCTCGAAGTTTGCCGGCAGCCTGTCGGGCGCCTTGCGCATGATCGCCCGCCTTACCCGTTCCTTTGATGTCATAAAACCGCCATTCCTCCTTCATTTCTCCCTCGCTCGCCGCCATAATATGGCGCGCGGCGCGCGCAGCCTGCAACTTGCAGCCCGCGGCATACGGCGTTCAACGCGCGGCGCGCCGCCTGAAAACATTATAGTGCATATTCGCCGTTCGCTCAACCCATTGCGTCATATCCAAAAACTCAGCCGAGCTCGGCCGAGGGGCCGAGGGGCCGAGGGGCCGAGGGGCCGAGGGGTCAAAGGATTAGCCGAGGGCCGCCATTTTCGCGTCGTAGGTTTTTTGCAGGACGGCCAGATACTCTTGCAGGCCCATCTGGTCGAGCTGGCGCAGATAGATGTCCCACTCCGCGTCGATGTCGGCGTCGCCGGTGACAAAGCGGGTGCGCATTTCGTCCAGATAGCTGTTCAGCACGGGCGCCGCGCCGAGGATCTGCGGCTGCGCCAGGCCCATCGTCGTCAGCTGGCTGCCATCCTGCGTGAACGTCTCGGGGGCGATGAGCTCCTGCTCGTAAAGCGAGCGGATGTACTTCAGCCCTTCCTTGAACTCGTCGGTCGTGAAGGACGGCTCAATCCTGCCGCCGTTGACGACCATGTATTTCTGGAAGTCGCCGTAATACGTGAAGGCGTTCATCAGAAACACGATCGGGTTGCAGTTCCAGCCCGTGCTGGGGCCGGCATCCCGCCACCAGAGCTCGGCCGCTGGCAACAGTCTCAAAATCGTGCCCCATTCGACCATGCCCTTGCGGTAGTCATACGCCTCGATGTCGTGCTCGACGCGCCACGCGTTCGCCCATTTTTTCCACACGCCGACATTCCCGTGGTCAACCGCCCATGATATGGTCAGCCATATGCTGTTCCGCGCGCAGGCTTTTGAATAGGCGATCACGTCGTCGGACGGATCCCTGTCGGTCCTGTCCGAGCCTGACGTCACGCTGTCAAGCTTGATGAAGTCAACGCCCCAGTCGCCGAACATGTCAACCAGAGAGTCAATGTACTCCTGGGCGCCCGCTTTGCTGAAGTCGATTTTCAGCGTGTATGCGTCCCACGCGTCCATTTTTTGGTATGGATAGGCGAGGATTTCGCCTATCGAGATGGCGCGCCCGTACTTCTCTTGCATCCCGTAAATCGGTGCGCCCATCTGCTCCGAGTCGTTGGTGTCAACGCCAATGCCGGGTATGCAGTATATTCCGATCTTCTGCCCGTTCGCGTGGACATGCCGCACTACGTCCAAAAAGCCGTCCAGGCCGCCCGGATACTTCTCCGCGCTGGGCTGCGGCCTGCCCCATTCGTCGCCCTCGCCGTTCCATCCGGCGTCGATATTGATGTACTCGTAGCCGTATTCGCCGAGCTTTTCCCTCATCGCGTCCGACTGCTCCATCACGCCCTGCGCCGACGTGTAGTAATTGCCCGAGTTGTCCTTGTTTTTGTCGTTGTAGTAGACTTGCAGGCTGTAGCTGCTCCAGCCCATCAGAGGCCGCCGCGAAATAGCTTTGTTGGGTTCCTGCGGTTCCGCAGGCGCCGGTTGTTCCTTTCCTACCCGCCCTGTTCCTGTTTGAAGCCGTCCTGCAAACCATCCCCCTTTTGTTTGCGCGCATTCTTGCGCAAAGTCTCTGCGCGCGCTGTTGCGCCATGCCTATGGCTCAGCCCTATGCGCGCCCCTATTGCTCATTATGACGCCCATGGGCCGTTCGCGTATATGGGGAACTTCCGTTTTCAGGTGCAGTATTTTAGATTTCCTATGTGAAGATGCCGCGATCGAATCCATATTTTAAGCACAAACCGAGGCACGGTTGCCACGTGGTTGCCACACGGGTGCCAACGAGCAGCCGAATTTGTTTTGCGGCGCAAGCGCGAATAGTATAAAAGGAACATGGATTTTCACGACACGAAATGGCTCCCAATTATACTCGTGAGCGATTGGAAATACCGACCGCAATTTGCGGTCGGACAGAGGAAACGAGTATTGCTGATGATTGATTATAATTGCTCGAAAACCAATGTGGCTTGAATCCTGTCCCCGCCAAGCATGCCCCTGCTCCCCGATGAGGCCGTGGTAATCGTATGAAGCCTATAGCCTTTCGCGGCTTGCGCGTTTATCACTTCTTCCAATTCGGTTAAATTTCCCGACCCTGTCCCAAGGAACTTTTCTTTCAAAACAACTTGCAAAACCACATAGCGCACAGCGTTTAAATCCTTTCTTGTTCACTTGTTTTCGACAAAAGCCAAGTAAGCCGCGAATGAAGCGGGTGAAGGGAATCGAACCATCGCAATCAGCTTGGAAGGCTGATGTTATGAACCCTGCTATCCATTGGTATGACCGCGTTTCCCACCCATCGCATCAACAGCTGTTTCGCTATGTCTCATGAAAATGGATTATATCAAAATTATCTTTCTAAAACAACTGTCTGAGAAAATATTTCTTCTCAGAATCAGACCAGAATCAAGGCAGAATCAGGCAGAATCAGACATCAGGCATACTGCATTTGTCGTCGTGACTATATTCGCAAATTTCGGCTTAATCAGCGCCAAACTGGGAATAGTATTAGCGTCAGACGGCCTTGGCGAGCTTGCGGTACGCCTCGTCCTCGTCGTCCTGGGCAACGCCGAGATAGCGCCTTGTGACGGCGAAAGAGGAGTGGTTGTATATTTTCATGATGACAGCGGGGCTTATGCCTGACTTTCAGGCGTGGCAGCCGAACGTCTTGCGCAACGAGTGGCACGACACGCGCCCGGCAAAACGGAACGAGAAAAAGAACAAACGCAAAACGGCGGACACAGGCCGTTAATTATAATATGGGAGATCAGGTAAAATGAGAACAAGAAGAAAGGTTTTGTCTTTGTTGCTCGCGGCGGCGATGGTGTTCATGCTATTGCCGACACAGGCATTTGCGATGTCGATTTCTGTGCAAACCATCGCTGGTGCAACTATAATGCTTGAGGTGGAACCTACAGACAGGATCGAGGAAGTAAAGGCGAAAATACAAGACAAGGAGGGCATCCCTCCCGATCAGCAAATGCTTATTTTCGCCAGCAAGCAGCTTGAGGACGGAAACACCCTGCAGGATTACAGCATACAAATGGGCAGCACGTTGCATCTCATCTTTCAAGTGCTCTACATTGACGAAAATGGAGAAGCAAAGTTAAAAACAGGGGGTGGAATGACCGCGATCACGGATAAAACCACCGAGCTTGAAGCGGGCTGGTACGTA
>JAISFK010000366.1 GCA_031263625.1 Clostridiales bacterium | reverse complement strand
ATTTGCGGTCGGACAGAGGAAACGAGTATTACTGACTCGCGTTAATGGAAAATTCAAATGCTCATCAGTATAGCGGCGGAGGTCGTCATGGGGATCAAAATCAGCATAATTTCAGGAATCGAGGGCGCGGGCGCGTCGGCGGCCGAAGCGGCGCGGCAATCGCCGGCGGGCGCGGAAGCGGGCGCTGGAGCCGGAGCGGCCGGGCAGGCTGCGGTTGCGGCTGCGGCCGCGCCGATGCAGGCGCCTGCGCCTGCGCCCGCGCCTATGCCCGCGCCCGCGCCGGCGGAGGTCGAGGCGGAGCCGGGGCAAAACCTCTACGACATAGCCAAGAGCCTTGGGACGGGCGTGGAAAAGACAGCCTGCGCGGCCGAGGTGGACGGCGTCCTGAGAGATCTGCGCTTTGAGCCGCATGACGGCGCGTCCGTCGCCTTTCTGGACTTTTCGAGCAAGGGCGGGCGCTTCGCCTACAGGCACACGGCCTCGCACATACTGGCGCAGGCCGTGAAAAGGCTGTGGCCGCAGGCGATGCTCGCCATCGGCCCGGCCATAGACAGCGGATTTTACTACGACATCGACGTGGACTTTTCGTTCTCCCCGGAGGATCTGGAGAAGATCGAGAAGGAAATGAACAGGATCATAAAGGAGAACATCCCCCTCGAGAGACGCGCGTTGCCGCGCGCCGAGGCGCTCGAATTTTTCCGCGCCGCCGGCGAGCCGTACAAGGTTGAGCTGATTTTGGACTTGCCGGAGGGCGAGGAGATATCGCTCTACAGGCAGGGCGATTTCACGGATCTCTGCGCGGGGCCGCACCTGGGCTCGACGGGGCGGGTCAAGGCCGTCAGGCTGCTGTCCGTGGCGGGCGCGTACTGGCGCGGCGACGAGAAAAACAAGATGCTGCAGCGCATATACGGCACGGCGTTCCCGCGAAGGGCCGATCTGGACGAGTACCTTGAGAGGCTGGAGGAGGCCAAGCGGCGCGACCACAGGAAGCTGGGCAGGGAGCTGGACCTGTTCGACATATACGAGGAGGGCCCCGGATTCCCGTTCATGTTCCCCAAGGGCATGGCCATACGCAACGAGCTTGAGGACTTCTGGCGCAGGGAGCACAGGGCGGCCGGCTACGAGGAGATCAAGACGCCGATCATCCTGAACGAGGAGCTGTGGCACAGATCCGGGCACTGGGACCACTACAAGGACAACATGTACTTCACTGAGATAGACGGCGCGGACTACGCCATCAAGCCGATGAACTGCCCCGGCGGCATGCTCGTCTACAAGCGAGCCATGCGCTCGTACAGGGAGCTGCCGATCCGCAACTGCGAGATCGGGCTCGTGCACAGGCACGAGCTGTCGGGCACCCTGCACGGCCTCATGCGCGTGCGCTGCTTCAACCAGGACGACGCGCACATCTACGCGACGCCGGAGCAGGCCGAGAGCGAGGTGGTCGGCGTCATGCGCCTCATAGACAGGTTCTACGGCCTCTTTGGCTTCAAGTACAGGGTGGAGCTGTCCACGAAGCCCGAAAATTCGATGGGCACGGACGAGGAGTGGGCGGTGGCGACGGACGCGCTCGTCAAGGCGCTCGGCGCCCTCGGCAGGGCGTACACGGTCAACGAGGGCGACGGCGCGTTTTACGGCCCCAAGATCGACTTCCACCTCGAGGACAGCCTCGGCAGGACGTGGCAGTGCGGCACGATCCAGTTCGACATGCAGATGCCGGAGCGGTTCGACCTCTCATACGTGGGCGCCGACGGGCAGAAGCACCGCCCCGTCATGCTGCACCGCACTGTGTTTGGCAGCATCGAGCGGTTCATGGCGATCCTGACGGAGCATTTCGCGGGCGCCTTCCCGACGTGGCTCGCGCCCGTCCAGGCCAAGGTGCTGACCGTCACGGACAGGTTCGCGGATTACGCGGGCATGGCGGCCGGGCGCCTGAAGGAGCTGGGCGTCCGCGCGGAGGCGGATCTGCGGAACGAGAAGATCGGCTACAAGATACGCGAGGCGCAGCTCCAAAAGACGCCGTACATGCTCATTGTCGGCGAGAAGGAGGCGCAGGGGGGGACGGTTTCCGTGCGGTCGCGCGCGCGCGGCGATCTCGGCGCGGCGCCGCTGGACGCCTTTGCGCGCGACATACTGGACGAGATACGCGAAAAACGCATGTGACTCAGGGTTCAGGGCCGCCTCGGCTGGGCGCGGGGGCGGCGCCGGGCGGCAAACGACGCGGGGGCGCCGGGCGCTCTGGCGCGCAGGAGCGCATGCCGCGCGGGCGGCGCGGGCGCATGAGAATGGGGGAAGAAACAAGCTGGCTATCAGGAAGACGTCGCTATGGCTGGATCAGTGCAGGCCGGGGATGAGAGTCGCGGAGACGATCGTCAATGACTTCAACGCGGTCATCATACATGAAAACACCGTGCTGGACAGGCATATCATCGACAAGCTGATCCTTCTGAAAGAATTCGAGAAAATCAAGATATACGACGATCCGGACATCCGCATCGAGAACAACACTGTCGAAGCCGTTCAAAAGGACTACGAGGAAAACAGGGGCAAGATGAAGGAGGTCATGCACGACATTGTCACGGGCAAGAGCGTTGACATGTCGGTCATCAACGACGTTTCGGACTCCATGCTCAAGCGGGGCGACAACGCCCTCGGCGTCCTGTCGTGCCTCAACCAGATCCGCGTCGCGGACGAATACCTGTACTCCCACAGCCTGAACGTGTCCATAATATGCATGCTGACCGCGAAATGGCTGAACTACAGCGAGGAGGCGGTGCGCGACATACTTCAGGCCGGGCTGCTGCACGACATAGGCAAGTGCCGCATTCCCGCGGAGATACTGAACAAGCCGGCCAGGCTCACGAGCGAGGAGTTCGCCGAGATGAAGAAGCACCCGTACTACGGCTACAAAATCCTCGAAAAGACGCCGGACGTCAAGGAGACGACGAAGCTGGCCGCCCTGAGCCACCACGAGAAGGAAAACGGCGGCGGCTACCCGTTCGGCGTCAAGTCCGAGCGCATCCACCCTTTCGGCAAGATCTGCGCCGTCGCGGACATATACGACGCGATGACGTCCAACCGCGTGTACCACCAGAAAATCAGCCCGTTCGAGGTGTTCAGCCTTTTGGAGAACGAGGAGTTCGGCTCGCTCGACCCGTCGATCATTCTCACGTTCGTCAAAAATCTGGCCGGCTACTACATCGGCGACCGCGTGCGGCTGTCGAACGGCGACATGGGCGTGGTCGCGTACATCAACCCGCTGGCCGTCCCGAGGCCTATCATAAGGACCGACTCCCAGCAGACCATCGACCTGAACGAGCCCGAAAACAAGGAGCTGACGATTCTGGAGCTGTGCTGACGCACTGCTGGCGTCCTGCCGGCGTTCTGCTGACGTTCTGCTGCCGCACTTGCTGGCGTTCTGCTGACGCACTGTTGGCGTTCTGCCCTCAAAATCCGCTCGAAACCCGCTCAAAATCCGCGGCCGAAATCTGCGGCCGAAATCCGCTTTAAAATCTTATCGCAAATGGATTGATTTTTTGCCGCCGTTTTGCTATCCTTTAGTCATGGGCGCATGTTAGGCCGTACCTATGTTACGGCTGACATAGCTTAAAAAATGAATATTCATACATAGGAAAAAAATGAATGGGGAGCGCGGGGATATGATCGACAAGGACGGGAAGCTGTTTGGCAAGGTCAGCGTCATAGACGTGCTGATTGTGGCGCTGATACTGGTTGCGGGCATTTTCATCGCGACGCGGTACATGTCCGCGAGCAGCGCGTCGCAGGGGGCGGGCTCGCTGGACACGCTGGAGATCAAGTTTTACGCCGAGGAAGTCAACGACTTCGTCGTGGACGCCATCAAGATCGGCGACGCCGCGAAGGAGATGGCGCAGTACGCCAGCTTCGGGACGATCACGGACGTCAGGACGGCGCCGTCCATCACATGGGTGTCCGACCTGGACGGCAACCTCTACGCTTCGCCCAAGGAGGACAAATACTTCTCCGTCACCGTCACGATGGAGGCGAAGGGCAAGATCGACGCGACCGGCTTCACGCTGGACGGCACGACGTATTTTGTCGGCAAGACGGTTATCCTGTATTTGGGCAAGGCGGGCTTTCAGGGCAGGATAGCCGGCGTCGAGAAGATAGACGGCAGGTGACGGGATGCATGAAGCCACTGTGAAATTTGCCGCCTTTGCGCGGAGCGCCTTTCTCGCCAGCGCCATTTTGGGGGGCCTGCGGGCCGCGTTCCGGCGGCTCGCGGCGGTCGTCGCGCGGAGCTTTGCCTGGCGCTTTTTCGCGAGGCCGGAGAAGTTCTCGGACTTGTTTTTCAAGTCGGGCGCGGGCGGCCTCCTGGTCGCGGCGGCGGCGGGGTACACGCGGCTGCTCAAGCGCTTCGGCGCGTTTTTGGACGGCGCGGCGCCGCGAAGCCTGTCGCTGTGGGCGGCCAAATGGCTGGGCGAGCGCTTCTACCCGCTCTTTTTCCTGTTCGTCGCGGCCCACGCGCTCATCCCGTATGAGAGCTACAGGAACCCGTACACGCTGCTGGCGCTGCTGTTGCTGGGCGCGAGCTATTCGGCGCGGGCCGCGTTCGACGCGGAGTGCTCGTTCAGCGCGAGAAGGGCCGACCCGGCCCTGATCATATACTTCGCGGCGGTCGCCGTTTCGGCCGTGCACTCGCTGTTTGGCGCGGGGGCGGGCGAGGCTTCGTCTACCACCGCCGCGCTGTACCTGGCGGCGATCATGTTCGCGTTCTTGGTCGCGAACGCCTTTTCCGAGCCCAGGCGCCTGCTCGCGCTCATACGCGCCGTCGCGCTGTCGGCGCTGCTGATGTCGCTGTACGGCCTGTGGCAGTTCGCGCAGGGCGTGCCGATCGACTCGACGCTGACGGATCGCAACATGGGCGGCGCGAGCCTCGCGATGGGCAGGGTGTACGCGACGGTGGGCAACCCGAACGTGCTCGCCGGCTGGCTCGTGCTCGTCATCCCGTTTTCCGCAGCGCTCGTGTTCGTCGCGAAGGGCTTTCGCGGCAAGCTGCTCTGGGCCGCCGCCGCCGCGCCGGCCGTCGCCTGCCTGCTGCTGACGCAGTCCCGCTCTGGGTGGATTGGGCTGCTTGTCGCCGCCGTCGTCTTCGTGTTCCTGCTGGACTGGCGGCTGCTCCCGCTGTTTCTCGTCGCCGGCGCGCTGGCCCTGCCGTTCGTGCCGGGCTTCATCTACGACAGGCTGCTGACGCTCGGCCGGGACACGTCGAGCGTGTCGCGCTTCACCATCTACGCCGGGGCCTTCCGGATGGCGCTGTCCAACTGGGCGTCGGGCGTCGGGATCGGCATGGAGTTTTTCAAGCGCTTCATCAACAACTACGTGTACTTCCCGTATGAAACCGCGCCCAACCACTCGCACATGCTGCCGCTCCAGATCTGGCTGGAGTCCGGCATCGTCGCGGCGTCGGCGTTCCTGTGGTTCGTGCTGCGCGTGGCCAAGCGCTGCGTCTCGCAGATATCGGCGCACAAGCGCGGCACGCTGCGCATGTACAATCGGCCCGGCAACCCGCAGTACGGCGCGCGCCTGATCCTGACGGCCTGCGCCTCGTCCATGGCGGGCTTCATGGCCATGGGCTGCTTTGAGTACGTGTGGTTCTACCCGCGCTGCATGAACATGTTTTTCATAGTGGCGGGCATATGCCTGTGCGCCGTGAACCAGACGCAGCGCCGGTAGTGGCCGGCGCAAAAGGGCGGCGCCTCCTCTGCCTTAAATCGTCCGTTGCAAGAACGCAAAACACGCTCGTAACAGAAGCTGTTGATCTGCCGTTCAAGTTGCCGCGTACTCCAAACGCCTTTTGCCGATTCTTCCAGATAATACTTGCGGGCGTTCGGGTTTTCAATTTTCATAATCATGCGGTAATGCGTCCAACTCAATTCGTGGCGCAGCGCGTCACGAATTGGAACGGACAGGACAATCCGCGCGCCGCCGGATGTTACGGCGTGTTCCGAGTAGAGTGTTTTCGCAATATATTCCGGTTCTGTATTATCCATACCGCATCCTTCAAAGATACCGTCTGACCTTTTCGCAGTAGCGGATATAATCCTTGCCGTAATGCTTGCGGCAAAACGCTTCCTCATTCTTGATCTGGAAGTGGAATGTAAGGGAGATCATCACCAGCACGAGCAACACGCC
>JAISFK010000364.1 GCA_031263625.1 Clostridiales bacterium | reverse complement strand
TGCTGATAGCCTGCATGGCGCTCTCGAAGCGCAGGGCGCTGATCGCCGCGGCGAACTTCTACATCGCTTTCATGCGCGGGATGCCCATGCTCGTGCTCATTTTCATCTTGTATTTTGTCATGCCGCTGTATCTGAGGAAGGCCGGGATCGACTCCAGCCGGTGGAGCAAGGATTCGTTCGTCATAGCCGCGCTGGCCCTTTCCTCGGCGGCGAACATCGCCGAGATGATGCGCTCGGCGTTCCTGGCCGTTGACAGGGGCCAGTGGGAGGCGGCGTACAGCGTGGGCATGGGCGGGTTCGCGGCATTTCGGCGGATCATTCTCCCGCAGGCGTTCGGCGTGGCCATCCCCGTCCTAGGGAACAACGTGATCGGCATATTCAAGTCCACGTCCCTGGCCTTTTCCATCGGGGCCGTGGACATATTCGGGAAGGCGAAGCTGATCAGCAACAATCTGTACGGCCTCAACCGCGCCGAGCTGTATCTTGGGATCGCCGCCGTGTTCTGGGCGGTCTGCCTGCTGCTGGAGCAGGCGACCAGGCGCGCGGAGCGCATGTACGCGAAGGGCAGGAAGGCGCCGGCGGGCTAGAAGCGGGGAGGGCGCGGGCAGCCGCAAGCCCTGACTGGCGCGTGCGCGGGCAGGCGGGCGAGAGGGCAAGCCGGAAGGGGCGCGAACGCGGGCAAGCCGGAAGCGCGGGCGAGCCGGCGGCGCGGCGGGCCGGAAGCCGGCTGAACGGAAGCGCGCGCGGGCAGGCGCAGGCCCCGGCGCGAGGGGCGCGGCCCGTGCGACCCGCATGGCGCGACAGCGTGACGATGGGCGCGGCGGCGCACAAGTACGCAGGCGCGACAGCGTGACGATGGCGCGATGGGCGCGGCGGCGCACAGGCGCGGGCAGGCGCAAGCCCTGGCTGGCGCAGGCATGACGGTATAGCGCGACACGAAAGGAGAGCCGCCAATGGACGTGGGCTTTATTCTTGAAATGCTCCCGGCGCTTTTGCCGGCGGTGAAAAACACGCTGCTCATCACATTCGCCTCGGCGGCGCTGGGATGGGCGGCCGGGTTCGCCATCGCGCTCGCCCGCGCGCACCGGGTCAGGGGGCTGTCGCAGGCCCTCTCCGTGTACGTCTCGTTTTTGCGGTCGGTGCCGCTGGTCATCATCATGTTTTTCATATACTACGCCATACCGACGTTCATCGCGTTCTACAGGTACGAGCACGGCCTGGACGTCGCCGTGGCGGCGGGGAACAGGAACGTAATCTACCCCATCATCGCCATGAGCCTCTCGGAGTCGGCTTTCGCGTCCGAGGTGTTCCGATCGAGCCTGTCGGCCGTATCCCACGACCAGATGGAGGCGGCGAGAAGCGTGGGGATGACGGCCGTGCAGGCGTACCGCCGCATAGTCCTGCCGCAGGCCATCGTCGTGGCGATCCCCAACCTGGGCGGCCTGTTCGTGGGCCTCGTGAAAAGCTCCACGCTGGCCTACTACGCCAGCGTCGTGGAGATCACCGGGATGGCGTACACGCTGGCGAGCCCCAGCTACCAGTTCCTGGAGGCGTTCTTCGTGATCGCGCTGCTCTACGAGGCGCTGAGCTTCGGGTTTTCCCGGCTGTTCCTCGCCATCGAGCGCAACGTCGGGAAGTACAGGCGCGGGATCGTCCTGAAATAGGTGGCGCGGCGTATGCGGGAGGTGGCCAGCAAGGCGGTAGCAGGGGGAGCGCGGCAAGCAGGGGGCGGGCCGGGCAAGCAGGCCGGTGGCGCGAAACATGCGCGGCACGGCGCGGGCGGCAGTGCGCGTGAGGGCGCGGCGCGGGCGCAAAGGCAGGGACAGTCGGGAGGACAGGGCAGAAGGGCAGGCGGGATGGCGGCCGGGAGTGCCATGATCAGCGGAAGGACGGGCGAGAGGACGGACGGGAGTGCCATGATCAGCGGAAGGGCGGGCGAGAGGACGGACGGGAGTGCCATGATCAAGCTGGAGAACGTGCGGAAAAGCTTCGGAAAATCGGAAATCCTGAAAGGCGTGTCCATGGAGGTCGGGCAGGGGGGCGTCACGGTCGTCATCGGCCCGTCCGGCTCCGGCAAGACGACGCTCCTGCGCTGCATCAACTTTCTGGAGAAGGCCGACGAGGGGGCGCTGACCATCGGCGATCTCTCGGTCGATATGAAGAAGTGCCACAAGCGTGAGATTCTGGCGATCCGCAGAAGGAGCGCCTTCGTGTTCCAGAACTACAGCCTGTTCCAGAACAAGACCGCGCTGGAGAACGTCACGGAGGGGCTGACCGTCGTGCAGAGGAAGCCCAAGGGCGAGGCCCGCGAGATCGCGCTGGAGATCCTGGAGTGGGTGGGCCTCTCGAACCGGGCGGACTACTACCCGGTCAACCTCTCCGGCGGGCAGCAGCAGCGCGTGGGCATCGCCAGGGCCGTGGCCCTCTCGCCCGACGTCATCCTGTTCGACGAGCCGACGTCGGCGCTGGACCCGGAGCTCGTGGGCGAGACGCTGGAGCTCATCAAGAAGGTCGCCCAGAGGGGGATCACCATGATCGTCGTAACCCACGAGATGTCGTTCGCGCAGGACGTGGCCAGCCAGGTCATATTTCTGGACGAGGGGCTGGTGGTCGAGGCCGGCCCGCCCGCCGAGGTATTCGGCAGGCCAAAGAACGAGAGGACGAAGCAGTTTCTGGCGCGGATCGTCCCGCAGGACTACATTTACACGATATAGGAAGATGCGCGATACAGAGCATATAGGCAGATGCGCGATACAGAGCATACAGACAGATGCGCGATACAGAGCATACAGACAAATACGCGATATAGGTAAAGGTAAATACGCGGTATAGGCAAATAGACAAATCGCGATACAGACAAAGCGCGGAAGGGTGGTTGCAAAGGCAATGGCAAATGCAGCGGCAAAGGCTATACAGGACAAGATACGCGACACGCGCGCCGGCTTCACGGACGCGCAGGCGGGCGAGGCGGGGCACCTGCGCGACAGGGCGGGCAGGGGCTGCCTGCGGAGCGCCCGCCGCACGTTCGAGCAGGGCATACAGTGCGTGCAGGTGAACAGCGTGAACGCGCTGGCCAGCATACAGGACTCCGCGATGATCATACACGCGCCATACGGGTGCGCGGCGTGCGGCAGCCTGGGCACGCTCGAGCGGATCAACGTGTACAGGCGCCACATGGGCGACGAGAGCGGGCTGAGCAGCCGGATCTTCTCCAGCGCGCTGGGCGAGAAGGAGGTCATCCTGGGCGGCGAGCAGCGCCTGGAGGACGCGGCGCGGGAAGCCGTCGCCCGGCACAATCCCAAGATCGTGTTCCTGCTGGCATCCTGCGCGTCCGCGATCATCGGCGACGACATCGACATGGTGGCGGACAGGCTGCGGGAGGAATACCCCGGCACCGTGTTCGCCCCGGTTCACTGCGAGGGCTTCAAGTCGCGGAACCACGCCACGGGCTACGACCTGGCCCTGTCCGCGCTGCAGAACTACGTCATCGGGGACGCGCGCCCCGATCGGCAGGAGGGGCTGATCAACCTGTTCGCGACGCACTCCCTGAGCTTCGCCGACCAGCGGGAGATGAAGCGGATGCTCCGCGCGATCGGGCTGGACGCCAACATCCTGCCGTTCAACGCATCCTACGGCGACATCATGCGCATACCGGCCGCGGAGTACAACATCTCCGTGTGCCAGATATTCGGCGACGAGTACATGGCGTTCCTGAAGGAGCGCTACGGCGCGCCGTATGTCGTCACGTGCATGCCGATCGGCTCGGACAGCACGGACCGGTGGCTGCGGGCCATAGCGGGGCTGGCGGGCCGGGAGGCGGAGGCGGAGGCGTTCATCGCGCGCGAGCGGGCCGAGGTCGAGGGGGAGATTGGCAGGATCAGGCAGAAGACGGACGGGCTCAAGGTGTGCATAACGGCGGGCACGGGGCGCGGGCTCGCGGCCGCCACCATCATGGGCGAGTACCGCATGAAGCTGCTGTGCATGCACGCCCCGTACTACGAGAAGGCATACGTGCCGGACTTCGAGCGGCTGGAGGAATACCACGGGAGCGATTTTCTCATAAACGTCGCGGACATGCAGCCATACGAGCAGATCAACCTGATAAAGAAATTCAGGCCGGACGTGTTCATCGGCATGGCCAACTGGGTGTCGCGGCTGGGGCTGCCCACGACGCACATCCTGGACGGCAAGCGCCCGACGTTCGGCTACAGGGGAGTACTGTACCTCGGTCGCAAGCTTGAGGACGCGCTGGACAACAACAACTTCAACGCCAAGCTGAAGAACTTCGCGTCGCCCCCGTTCCGCGAGAGCTGGTATCTGGAGGACGCCTTCAAATACATGGAGTTCCCGGAGGACGAGGGCGGCGGCGACGGAGGCGGGGGCGAAAGCGGGAGCGAAATAGGAGAGCGCATATTGGATATATCGGGCAAATCGGGCGAATTGAACGCGGCGAGGAAATTGGCCGGAGCGGGCGAGCTGGCCGAAGCTGGGAAACTGGCCGGAGCGAGTGAACTGGCCGAAGCTGGCAAATCGGCCGGAGCGAGCGAGCTGGCTGAATCGGGCGAATCGAGCAAATTGGATGCGGCGGGGGAATTGGCCGGAGCGAGCGAGCTGGCCGAGGCGGGCCGCGCGGGCGGCCGGAAGCCGGACGGAGGTGCGGCGGCATGACTGGAGCGAAAACGTGCGTCGAGCGCCCAAGGATCCTGTGCTCCCTCAACGGGGCGGTGGACGTCATCGGCAACCTGTACAAGGGGATCCCCATTCTCCACGCGGGGCCCGGCTGCAGCATGCAGGCCGCGGTGCAGACGAACCTGTACTACCTCGGCGGCTACCACGGCATGCCCAGCTCCAACACCTACGAGAGCGAGGTGATATTCGGCGGGGCCGACAGGCTGAGGGAAACCATAAGGGGCAGCCTGGACGTCATGGACGGCGAGCTTTACGCGGTCCTGACCGGCTGCACGATGGGGATCAACGGGGACGACGTGAAGGCGGTGCTCAGGGAGTTCGAGGACAGCCCCTGGCCGCTGATCAGCGTGGACGTGGCCGGCTTCAAGGGGGACACGTACTTCGGCTACCAGGCCGCCATGATGGAGGTCGTGAAAAAGCTGGCCAAAAAGACGGAGACGGACGCGCGGCTCGTCAACCTCTACGGCCAGGCGCCCAGCCAGGACATGACGCTGCGCGGCGACCTAGAGGAGCTGGAGCGCCTGTTCGGGCGGCTGGGGCTCAGGCTGAACACGTTCTTCATCCGCAGGGACGGCGTGCAGCAGCTGAAAGATTCGGGGAACGCGGCGCTGAACGTCAACGTCTCCCCGTGGATGTGCAAGAACCTGGACGCCTATTACGAGCGCGAGTTCGGGATCCCCGCGATGCGCTGGCCCGGCATGCCCATAGGCCCCACCGACGTCGGCGAGTTCGTGCGCGAGGTGGCCGGGCGCCTGGGGCTCGGCGGGGATCTGGCGGAGCGGGTCGTCGCCGACGAGCAGCGCTACGCATACGAGTACTTCGACTCGCTCATGGGCAATTTCGAGCGCCACCGCTACATCCTCGTGGGCGAGAGCAATTCGGCGCTGGGCATAGCCCGCTTCCTGACGAACGACTACGGGCACATCCCGCTGGCCGTCGTGTTCACGGACAGCGCGCCGGAGAGGGCGAGGCCGGAGATCGAGGCGCGGATCAAGGCCCTGGAGTGCGGCAGGAAGGCCGACGTCTACTTCGAGAACGACGTGTACCTGATCGAGAAGATCGCGATGGGCTACCAGGGGCGCGCCACGCTGCTGCTGGGGAGCACATACGAGAAGGACGTCGCCAGGGCGCTGGACGCTTTCTTCGTCACCGTCTCCTCGCCGTGCCTCGACAAGGAGATCCTGAACAAGTCGCACATAGGCACGCGCGGCTGCATATCGCTGATGGAGGACATGTACAACCACTACTAGAGCGGGCGGGCGCCCGGCGA
>JAISFK010000311.1 GCA_031263625.1 Clostridiales bacterium | reverse complement strand
GCCTCGTAGGTCGTATAGCGGGGCTCGAAGCCGAGCAGCCGCTTCGCTTTCTGCATCGAGGCGCTGGGGCTGTGGGAGATGTGCGACAGCGTGGCGTCCGCGTCGTCGCCGCTGACCCGCTTTTTCCACTCGCCGAACGGCTCAAACCTCAGATCCGCCTTCTTGCCGTACCATCCCGCCACTTCCTCCGCGTATCCGCGCAGCGTCACGGAGCGGGGCGAGACGGCGTGGAACCCCTGCCCGAATGACGGCTCTCCCGCCTGCAGCGCGGCGTAAAAGACGCCGGCGACGTCGCTCGCGTGGACATGGTGCACCGTTTCCATGCCGAAGTTCGGCAAATACAGCGGCTCGCCGGCCTTCAGCGCCCTGAACGCGTCGAGGCTCTTGCAGCCCTGCGGGTTTATCGGGACGTCGCCGGGGCAGACGATATGGCCCGGATGGACGGCGGTTCCGGGGAAGCCGCTTTCCTCGCGCAGCCGCGCTATGCTCCGATCCATCATGCCCTTTTGCAGGCCGTATTCCTCAAGCGGCTCGCGGCACTCGTCCTCCGCATACGGGACTATGCCGCAGCGCCCGTGCATCCACACGCTGCCGCATACCAGGTAGTGCGAGGCGCTGCCGTCGATTGCCCGGATGAGGCGGAGCATGTCCTCGTCCCTGTAGCAGATCATGTCGGCCACCGCGTCGGCGCGAAGCGCGCCTATCGCCGCCTCAAAACCCTCGGCGTCGCGGTCCAGCGCCACGTGCCTGACCTCTTTCCACAGCTCGCCTTTCGCGCGCGGCTCGGTCTTCCCGCGGCTGACGCACGTCACGTCGTAGCCGCCCTTTACGAGCATGGGGACGAGATAGCCGCCGATCTTACCCTTGCCCCCGATCACCACTGCTTTTTTCATGCCATGGCCTCCGATTTTCATATTTTTCGTATTGCACGCTATATGCGCGGCAACATATGTATACGGCAACATATGTACGCAGTAACATAGCGGCGCCTCAAGCGGCTCGCCTCCGAATCCGGCGCGCTGGCTTGACTTGGCTTGACTTAGCGTCAGTATGGCACCAGCTTAGCACCAGCTCAGCCCATGATATCACTTGGGATGAAATAATGCAATTGCGATAAAAAAGCCCCGCGCCCCGCGCCCCGCGGCAAATGCGGCAAATGCGGCAAATGCGACAATCGCGCAAGCGCCCGGCGCAAATTCGACAATATGTGCAATCGAAACAAAAAAGCCTCTGTCGATTTTTGCTTTTTCCGGGTTTTTATAGCCTTTCCCCATATTTTAAGGCGCTTTTTTCACGCTTTTTATAGGCTTTACGCTTTTTCAAACGTGACCTTCGCGCGTTTCCGCTTTACAATAGGACTTGACGTTGCCGCGCCCCGCCCACGGATCCGCGGAGCCTCGGACCCGTGGGCGGAGCGCGGCGGCTCAATCAGATATTTATAAGGAAGGAAGTGCGTGCATGAAAAAGAAACGAGTGCTGGCCCTCGCGCTGTGCGCGGCGCTGACGGCTGGGATGCTGGCCGCGGGGCCGGGCGTCGCGGCGGCGCCTGCCGGTTCCCCGAACTTCACAGGAACACTGTATGCGTTCGATCTGGAAACCTTCTTGGATACCCTTCCCTCAAGCAAGGTCCGGTATGATTACCACAAACTGGCCACCGCCCTGCAGGGGCTGGTCAACCGGACCGGGCCGGACGACGGCGCGATGATCTACTATGATTTCCTGAGCCCGACGGACGCGGCAAATCACGGCGTGGACATCGACCAGTACTGGCTGGACAAACTCGCCGCCTCCGGCAAATATCTGTCGGGCGCCACCGTTGACGCCACAAGCTACGCGCCCGACCTGGCCGGCTTCTACAGCCTTGTCGATGATTTTTCCGGCGCGTTTGACGGCTTCGTTCTGTGGGACGAAAACGTCCCCGCCACCTCCAACGCGGCCTCCACGGCGGCGGGCGCGCAGAACCTGCTGCCCGTCCGCTATGACGCGGCGGCCGGCAGCCTTTGCAGCGACCTGTTTGCCGGCAGCCCGGCAAGATACGGCGCGTCGAAAATCCTGCTCGATCTGACGGGCAAATTCACCGGCGCCGGATCCATTTGGGACACAAGCCCGGCGATTCCGTCCACCGGTTCCGCCAAAAACGACGTGTATCTCTGGGCCAAGCAGAAATATCTGGAGGCCGGCCTGACCAACCCCCTGCGCATGACCTACTCGTCGGACGCCTGGGCGGACACCTCCGAGATTCGGAGCGGCGACCAGGCGGAAGTCTATTCGGTCAGCCTGCCGACCCGCATGAACCCCGGCCAGACGGTTCCGGTCCGCGTGACGATGCGCAACGTCGGCGACACCGCCTGGACGGAAGCCGGCAATATCCGGCTGGGCACGCTGGCTTCAAACCAGGTTCCCATATCGGACGAAAAAGGCGGCGGCCTGAACCATGGGGCGAATGACGCCCGCGTCAACGTCCGCCCGGGCGAATCGGTTCCGCCCGGCACGGATTACGTCTTTGACTTCAAGGTCGTCGCGCCGCCCTCGACGGGCAATTACACCCTTGCCCTTCAGATGGTGCATGACGGCGTGCACTGGTTTGGGGAAACCTATGCCAGAACCGTTGAGGTGACAAACGACCAGCTGCCCTCCGCGGTGCAAGAGCTCGCGGACGCGGCCGGCGAAGCGCTGGACAGCCTCGCGGGATCCATCAGCGCGCCCGCCTACGGCCTTCCCAATCAGTGGGCCGCCCTGAGCATGGCGTACTGGAACATCGGAACGGACGCCTGGTCAAACGGCAACGTGGAACTGCGAAGCACGGATGACAGCGGCATCGCGCTAAATCCTATCGCCGCCCCCGCAACGGCGCCCGGCCAGTCCGGCGTGTTCGCCGTCGCGGCGAAAAGCGACCCGGCGGCAAGCGGCTGGGCGCTGCCCGAGACTCCGGGGACCTATACCCTGAAAGTGCGGCTGTATGACGTCGCGGGAGCCGCGTTTTTCGGCGAAACGATGGAAGCCAGCGTCGCGGTGCTGGATCCGCAGCTTCAGGGGCATGTAAACGTCCCAGCGCCAGTCCCAGGGGACCACGCGGCGTTTATAAGCGTGAAAGTGCCGCACATCCTGTCCTTCCGGCAGACGGACGCCGTGCAGATCGCCGCGCTGAACGACGGGACCACCACCTGGACGGACGCCTACACGCTGCGCGACTATGCCATAAACCAAGCGGGATATCGGGGAAATGTCGCCTGGACCGACTCGGAGGGGGCGCATGTCCAGCAGGCCGCCCTTCCCGGCGGCCCGGTCGCGCCCGGGGACATCGCAGTCTTTGAGATTCCCATCGCCGCCTATACCCCCTACAACGCGTCCGGCTACGCCGATGAGAACGCTCCGCATGACGGCCTGTGGCCTTTTAATTTTGACATTACGATGTGGACGGAGGCGGCGGCTTTTACGACAGTTCCCACCTGGTCGCCCCTCCTCCATATTGAAGAAAAAAACGAAACGCCCCGCTCCCCCGTCAACTACGTCTACAGCGTCGCCGCCCCCGCCGTCACCGACCTCTTTGTGGAACCCTATCCCCCCGAGGAGATCGTCCAGCTGGAAGGCGGCATCGCATACCCCAAATTCTTTGAAACCTGCCTGGCGAACGCGGACTACCACATCGCGCAGAAGGCATTCTTCTTCGACCTCTCGCCGGACGCGAACCGCGCGCCCAACGACGACCCGTCCCAGGCGGTCGGCACGGACGTGGCGACCCTCCGCGCACTGCTGCTGGAGCAGGCCCGGCAGGCGGGCAACAAAATCTTCATGGTGTCCGGCTTTGTGCCGTGGCAGCTCAAATACACGAACGCGGTGGATCCGAACGCCATGGCGCCGGTGTCCTCGGAATGGACGATGGTGGACATCATCTCCACCTACGGCGGCGAGGTGGAGGCGGACGCCACCGCCGGAACGGGCGACGTGTCCAACCTGTCCGTTCTGAGCTATGTGCCGCTGAACGCGAGCTTCGCCCAGGCGGACAGCACAAAGGGCGCGAAAAACGGCGTCGTCTATGACGAGAACGCCCAATACGTCCTGTTCTACATGGGCGATTACGACTCCGCCTCCTGGACGTCCAGCTGCCTGCCCATGTACTGGGATTCCGAGTACCGCACCGACGACGCGAAGCGCGAGGGCTTCCCGCTGGCCTGGTCGCTGGTCGGCGCCACGTCCGCGCGAGTCCCCCATCTCTTCAACTACATCTACGAGACCGCGACGGAAAACGACTACATTGTGGCGGGCGACAACGGGTCGGGGTATCTCAACCCCATGAAGCTGGTCAACCGGCCCGACGGCCTGCCGGACGCGCTGGAAACGTGGGTGGATCACAACCTGCACTACAACGAGCTCTTTGACATCGACATTCAGGGCTTTTTGATCGCCGGCAACTCCGGCCTCATCACGCCGGCGGTGCAGGAGGCTTACAGCCGCATGACCCCGGCGGGCGTGATTTACGGCGGGAGCGTCACCGACAACATCTATGAAACCGCCGGCGGCGCGAAAGTCCCGTTTATCAGCTACTACGACATCGGCGGCAGCCGGCTGACCCCCGATCAGGGGAAGGCGGGCCTGGCCGCCCAAATCAAGACGCAGCTCTCCACCGGCAAGCAGTTCCACTCCCTGCGCACGGTGCTGACGGACCCCGGCACGGTCATTGAGGCCATGAAACTGGCGCAGCAGGAATATCCCAACGCCGTGCCGGTGGACCCCTACACGCTGATGCGGCTCTATGTGGAAGCTGCCGGCGGCACGCAGGTTGAGGCGAAGGTGACGCTTAACGCGCCATTCGCCGTCCCGGACGAAAGCGGCTTCCCCGACTGGAGCGCGGCGGCGCCGATCGTCGTGAGCAAAGACGACCCGACCGTGGCGGAATTCGGCAACGTGTGGGGCAACTCCCCGGCGAACGCGACGTATCGCGTTCTTTGGGACGAGGAGAACCTTTACGTCATGGAGGAGCGCAGCTCGCCGGGCGGCCTGAACCTGTCGGAGATTGGCGACGGCGCCTCGTGGGCGGTGGACGCCAGCGGGATATTCCTCGACTTGACGCACTCCAAGTCCGGCAACAGCTACACGGGCGGCGGGTATTCGATCTACTACACCTTGAAGCAGGACGGCAATCATCGCGTGTTCCTGCGCGGCGACGCGGAGAACAACCTGCCGATTGCGGGCGACGTCGTTCTTGACGCGGAGATCCGCGCGGACGGCTACACCGCGAAGCTCGCGATTCCGTGGCGCCTGATGAATGTAGGCGGCGCCCCCTTCCAGCCGAAAGAGGGCGGTCTCGTCGGCTTTTCCATGCTGGCGGTCACCGGCGTCGGCGCCCAGGTGATGTGGGTTGGCAAAGGGGACGACAAGGAGGGCTGGGCCGACCTGCTGTTCGGCGGCCTCCCGGGCGGGCAGGAGCCGGAGGAGCCGGGCGACGCGCGCGAGCTCGCTTCCGTGGCGGGAAACGCGGCGGCCATAAGGCCGGCTTTGTTCACGGCGGCCACCGCCGGGGCTCTCGCCGGCGCGCTCGGTGCCGCCGAAGCGGCGCTCGCGGACGGCGAGGCGCCCCAAAGCGTTTTGGACGCCGCGCTGAGGGATTTGAGGCAGGCGCTCTCCGGCCTCGCCCTGAAGGACGAGCACAGGGATTTCAAGCAGCTCGTGGATCTGCTGACATACAGCGCGAGCCTGAACGAGGGCAAATACACGACCGCGTCGTGGGGCAAGCTGCAGGCCGCCGTGGACAGCGCTTGGAGCCTGATCGACGCGCTGGTGGCGGATGCGCAGCCCCTGTCCGCGTCCGGGGACGGCGAGGCGGCGTATGGCGCGCTGGCCGACGTGCCCTCCGCGCTTTACAGCAAGATCCTCGAAGTGACGCTCGCGCTGCTGGGCCTGGAGGAGGAAGCGGGCGGCGGAGGCGAGCCGGCCGAGAAGCCCAAGCTGACGGCGGGCGTCAGCGCGGCCGCCAGCAAGTACGTGTACCTGACGGAGAGCGGCGACGCTCCCGCGACGGCCACGTTCGTGCTGACCGGCAAAGACATCAAAAACGTCGGCACGCTGAACGTATTCCTGAGCCACAGCTCCGGCACCAGCATCTCGGTCGCCCCTGTCGGGCCGGCCGCCGCGTCCGTCGGATATGTGATAGTCCGCGGGGAGGATCCCGAAGAAAATGTCGCAGGCATACCTCTGGACGGCTTTGCGACAAAGAGCGTCACGGTGCTGGCGAAAGCTGGCGCGACCCTGTCCGTCGCCGACGGCGAGCCGCTGCTCGAAGTGACGCTGACGCTGGACGAGCGGAAGAGCGGCGTCGTTTCGCTGATTGCCAGCCACGTTGACGCCGTGTGCGTCAGTGGCGACGGGGCGGAAAGCCTTGCCGACGTGACGATCGATCCGTCAGTCGCCGCCGCGTCAGTCAGCTTTTACAGCCGATTCGACATGAACCGGGATGGTGCCGTCGATCTCCTTGACGTTGACATCGTCAGGCGAAATCTCGGAAAAGTTGCGGAACCGAACGGCGAATGGGCGTCCGAGCTGCTCGCGCGCTGCGACTTGGGCGGCGAAGCCGGAGTTCCCGACGGCACGATAGACATAATCGACATCACGCTCATGATCGCAAAATACGAGGCGGGCGTAGGCGGCGCATAGGCGCAAACGGCGACGCGGCCCGCGCCAGGCGCAGGCCGCGTCGCGCCGCGCGCGGGGGCGGCGTCCCGCCGGCCCTCGCGCGCAAAATTCGCAAAATTCGCAAAACAGCGCAAAACAGTAACGGCGTTACGGGAAAGGACATGGCGAAAACGGAAATGGGAAAGGGAATTACACTGGGAAAGGGAATCGCACTGGAAAAGGGAATTGCGCAAAGGAGCAGGCGCGGATTCCCAGGGCGGGGCTTTCTGAAAGAGGTGCGGAAGAACCACGCGCTGTTTGTGATGTCGCTCCCGGCGCTGGCCTTTCTGGCGATTTTTTCGTACATCCCCATGTACGGCACGCAGATCGCCTTCCGCCAGTTCAACGTGGTGGACGGCATCACGCGCAG
>JAISFK010000304.1 GCA_031263625.1 Clostridiales bacterium | reverse complement strand
GACACAAACGGGCTCGCCCACAGCCTCATAGAGGCTTTTGGCAGCCTGTCGGGCGTGTTCGAGGCCGACTGCTCCGACCTGCGCGGCGCCGGGAGGCTCGGCGAAAACGCGGCCCTGCTGCTCAAGCTGATCCCGCAGCTGACGAAGCGCTACATGCGCGACCGCTGGAAAGACAGGCCCTGCATAGACAACACGGCCAAGGCGGGCGACTACGCCAGGGCGCTGTACATCGGCAAAAACCACGAGGTGTTCTACCTGATCTGCCTTGACTCGCAGAACCGCGTGAACCGCGCCGTGCCCGTGTGCAGCGGCACAATCAACGAGGCGCTTGTGTATCCGAGGCTCATAATCGAGAACGCGCTGCGCCACAACGCCAACAGCGTGATACTGTCGCACAACCATCCGGGCGGCGGCATGAACGCCTCAAAGGCCGACATAGACATCACGAAAAAGCTGAAAGCGTCCCTGGAGGCGATATCCATAAAAGTCGTCGATCACATCATCGTGGCCGGCGACAAGTATATAAGCTTCGCGGAAAAAGGGCTGCTGTAGCGGGCGCGCGGCAAGCCCCGCGCCCTGGCGGCGAGCAACGCCCGTTGCCGCGATCAGCGGCTCGATAAGGCCAAGGCCCGCGCTCGCCGCATCGGCGCTTCAGGCCACCGCGCCGCGATAGCCCGGCTTCGGCCGGCACGGCAAGCCGCAACGAGTGGCGGCGCGGCATGTCCCGTGCCGCCGCGCCCCGGCTCGCCTGCCCGCCGCTTCTGCGCCCTATGCTATGCACTGCGCTCCACGCCGCCGCGCTCGCCGCCCCATGCCAAGCGCACGGCTTGTCGCGCACCCGCGTACCGCCGTGCCCTGCCCACGCTCACTGCTTCTTGAGCCTTCTTGCGCCCTATGCGCTACGCTCGCCGCCCATTCGGCGGCGGCAGCTCACTGCTCCGGCTCGATAAGCCCGTAGCTGTCGTCCTTGCGCTTGTATACGACATTGGTCTGCTTGGTGTCGGAGTTCACGAACACGAAGAACACGTGCGACAAGAGATTCATTTGGAGGATGGCCTCGTCCGGCGTCATGGGCTTCACGGGGAATTTCTTCGTGCGCAGCACCCTGTAGTCCTGCTCCTCGACAATGTAGCGCGAATCGTCAAAGTCCTCGATGGACTTGAAGGCATTTTCATGGATGCGCCGCGAGAGCCTGGTCTTGTTCTTCCTGATCTGCCGCTCAACAATATCGACGACCTTGTCAATGGACACGTACATGTCGTCGCTTTTTTCCTCCGCCCGGAACGTTATGCCGTTCTGCGCGATCGTCAGCTCAAGGATGTGCCAGTTTTTCTGTATGCTCACCGTCACATTGGCTTCCGTCTCCGAATTGAAGAACTTCTCCAGCTTGCCAAGCTTTTTGACAATCCTCTCTTTCAGCTTGCCGCTCACTTCCATGTTTTTCCCGACAAAAATGTATTTCATGGCCTCGTCCCCTTTCGTGTTTGTGCTGGCCTCAGCAATACTCGTTTCCTCTGTCCGACCGCAAATTGCGGTCGAAATTCCCAATCGAACACGAGTATAATTATATACCAAATCTGCTGCGATTGCACGGCATTTGGCTCATTTGAACATTTGGCTCATTCGGCCTCATTCGGCCGCTCATTCGGCATTTGGCTCATTTGACCCATTTGGAGCATTTGGCGCATTTGGCGCTCGCCCGCGCACTCGTGCCCGCCCTCGCCTGTGCGAGCCTGCCCGCGCTTGCCCGGCCCCGGCCCGATCTGCGGAATTTGCGCGGAATAAAAAACTCCCCGTGTTAGGGGGAGGCAATATCTAATATTTCATTTACCCATTTTAATCTTTTCCGCAGTCCCCGTGCGGGGCTATATATCGGCAGCGTCGGAAAAGCAATGCCTGTTGGCGCCTATGCCAACTATCTCTGAGCGAAGCACTCGCTGCAATACACCGGCTTGTCAAGGCGCGGCTTGAACGGCACTTTCGTTTCTTTCCCACACTCGGCACATATGGCGTCATACATCTCGCGCCTGCCTCTGCCCTCGCTGGCCTGCGAGCGCCTGGAGTCGCGACATTCCTTGCACCTTGTCGGCTCGTTCTGGAAACCCTTTTCGGCAAAAAATTCCTGTTCGCCGGCAGTAAAGATAAAATCCTGACCACAATCCCTGCACACCAAAGTCCTGTCCTCAAACATCACTAAAGACCTCTCCCTAAAAAAAATATTGCTGATCATACATAGGCCGCGCATGCCTGCCGTGCCGTCTCGCGAACCGTTTCCGCTGCCGCAAAACAAAATCGCGCCTGACGCGAGCCAGGCTTTGGCATTTGAAAGCCAAGCTCTGGAACGAATATGCTCGCCTGCCCAAATATGCCAGTATGAACGCAATGAGTATTCTATAATAAAGCTTTTGTTTTGTCAAGATTATTTAAAAAAAATATAAATTCGCGCCCAAAATCGGCGATTCGACAAAAATGGTTATATTCAGTCATATAGGCAGGCTAAATTTTGCCAATTTGCTGCAATAAACACCAAATAAATGCGCCACAAGGCCGCCATAAGAGCGCCATAGGGACGCCCGGCGATGGCGCGCGCCGCGGCCAGCACAGCGCCTGCGGCGGCTGCATCTGTATCTGCTGGGGCTGTAGCGGTCGCGGTGGCTGTAGCGGTCGCGGCAACTGAACTGCGACGCCTGCGGCGGCAACAACGGCTATACCAGCTGCGGCTGTAGCGGTCGCGGCGGCCGAACTGCGATGCCTGCGGAGGCCACAGCGGCTATACCAACTGCGGCTACAGCGGTTGCGGCGGCCACAGCGGCAACTGAACTGCAACGGTTGCGGCGGCTGCGACAGATGCAACAACTGAACTGCAACGGCTGCGGCGGCCGCATCAACCGAGCTGCATCAACTGCGGCGGCTAATACACGTGGTAGCCGCTCACATAGGCCAGCATGTAATAGACGAGGCCGCACACAAGGGCGAACGTGATCAGCGCGTCCGCCAGCCTATGCCCGCCAGCCTCCGCCAAGAGCCAGTACACGGGGGCCGCGCCGAAGATGTAGCGCGGAAGGCTGAGCATCCACGAAGCGCTGACGGATATCAGGAAATATGCCGCGAGATACGCGAGCATGGACACGCGGAACTTTTTTGCGATGCCGTATATGAGGATGGCGATGCCGAACGCCGCCATGGCGAGCTGCGGCGCGAAGATCGCCGCGCTGTCGCTGGGCTGCCACTGCAGCATGTTGGCGGCGAGGCTTCCGACGTTTTCGTAAAACAGCCCAAACGTCTGGTTCCAGTGCTCCCGCTGATAGACCAAAAACTGGAAGGCGTTGCCGGAAACCGCGTAGTTCAGCAACAGGTAAAGCCCCGTCCCCAGCGGCGCCATGAGAACGGCGGCGGCGCGCCTGGCAAAGCCGGAGGCCGCGAGGAAGCGCGGCAGGCCCGCCATCCCGCTCCGGGGCGCGGAGCGCCATTCCCTGGCGGCGTCCAGGGCAAGCTCAATGGCCAGCGGTATGGCGAGGAGCGCGCCATAGTAGCGCGTCAGCGCGGCAAGCATGGCCATCAGCCCGCACGCGGCCCATCTGCGCCTGAGCATGAAATAGAAAAAGAGCGCGGACAGGAGCAGGAACAGGCTCTCGGTGAACGTGCCGTTCACGAAAAAGGACGCCGGGAAGCATATGAGGTATTTGGCGGACAGAAACGGGTCGGGCGCGCCCGGCTCACGCGGGGCATGCACGGGCGCGCCGCCCGCGCCCGCGCTTGCGCTTGCGCCATAGCGGTCTGCCGCGCCCAAGCCCCTGCTGGCGCAATCGCTCACGCCACCGCTTGCGCCGTGGCAACTCGCCGCAACCTCGTCCCAGCCATCGCCGGCGCTTTCGCTGCCGCCCGCGTCCGCGTCCGCGCTTGCGCCATAGCGGTCTGCCGCGCCCAGTCTCTCGCCGCCGCAGGGCGCGTCCCGGCACACCAGAGGCGCGGTTTTATATATGACGGCGGCGGCCGCCGCAAACGCCCCAAGCGAAAGGGCGATCCCGGCAAACAGCGTGTCGCCGCCGAAAAAAAACGAGAGCGCCCTGACCAGCAGCGGATAGAGTGGCAGAAACACGAGAAACACCCTGTCCTCCCCCGCATTGACATACCACTCCTCGGCTATGTCCAGGTAGTGCGGGGCGTCGGAGCGCTGCCAGAGCTCGGCGAATATCTGAAAGAAGCCGTCGCCCCGGTTCTGAAACAGCCGCGCGGCGAGATAGGCCAAAAGATAGAGCAGCAGGCGCGTGGCCAGGGCCAGCGCGACGACCTGCAGCCCGGGCGAGCCGGCGAGCGTCTCGGCACAGGCGCGCCAAAAGCGCCTTGCCCGCCCTGCGGCAGAGCGCGCGGCGTTGCGCACAGCCGCGAGCGCATCGGCGGCGGCGCCGTCCCCTAATTCCGAGCGGACGCGCCCACTCCCCCGCCACCACCACCGCCATCGCCCCCGCCTATTCGGCCGCGCGAGCAGTCCCGCAAAGCGGAGCGCGATGGCGGCAATTATAAAGACAGAAGCCGCCAGCGTAAAATACTTAACAATCGTCGGGAACAATCACGCATCCTCCATAGCCCAAACATTCGCCGAGCGCGCCGAGCGCACTAAAGCGGGCCGCGCCCACAACCCAAGTCGGAACGGGAAAGCGCGGTTTCCCAGTTCTTCGCGGACGCGCCGCCCGCGCCGCGCGGACGAGCGCATCGGGGGTGCTCGCCGGAGTGCTCGTCGGAACACGTCGGAGCGCCCGCCAGCCAACAAACATATTATATATCCTAAACGCGCCCGATTGGAAGCGCCATTTTGACCGCCATTTCGCCTGCCGTTTCCTGCGCCATTTCGGCCGCCATTTTCTTCCAATAGCTGTTCCCATTGTTCTCATGGTTTTCATTCGTTTTCATTCGATCTCATTGACAACCATGCGGATCTTGAATAAAATTATATTGTCGCAAAAAGATGAAAAAAGACGACGGATGAAAATGAGGCACGACGGAGGAAGCGCATGTCTTTAGCGGACGGAATGGCGGCCATGAACCTGGAAATGCCGGGGCGCGTGCCGCGCACGGAGTACTCGGCGGAATCTCACTGGGACCTGGTCAGGCGCGTGACGGGGATCAGCGTGGATCACGCGAGCCCCAGCGAAGCGCGGAGCGCGGCTTCCAACGCCTTCGTGAAGGCGTGGAACTATGATTTCGTCTGGAACATCCTGACCAACAGCGCGGCATTCAATGGCTTCTATACAAAGATGGGCCACGCCGAATACGCGAGCGGCGGCACGGATTTCGACAGCCAGGTCGGCTGCCCCTTCGACTCCCCGGAGGACGTGCTGCGCTTTGACCCGATGGAGCAATACGGGCGCATCGACCTTAAAGCCGAGGCAAAAAAATTCGGGGACGACTGCAAAAACCAGCGCCAGCGCTATCCGGACGCCGTAACCATGACGGGCGTGTACATCACGCTGATGTCCGGCCTCATCGATATTTTTGGATGGGACATGCTGCTGATGGCCGCAGGCACCGACGAAAAGGCGTTCGGCGGGGTCGCGAACCGCTACGCGGACTGGATCCTGCAGTACTTTGAGGCGCTTGCGGACAGCGACGCGCCCACGGTGATGGTGCATGACGACATCGTCTGGACGAGCGGCGCTTTCCTGAACCCCGCCTGGTATCGGGAGTTCATATTCCCGAACTACAAGAGGCTGTTCGCGCCGCTGCGCGAGAGCGGCAAAAAGATAATTTACACATCCGACGGAAATTTCACCGAATTTATTGACGACGTGGTGGCCTCCGGCGTGCACGGCCTCGTGATGGAGCCTACCACCGACATGGCCCGCGTCGCCGAAAAATATGGCAAAACCCATGTGTTTGTCGGCAACGCGGACACGCGCATACTGCTCTCCGGCACAAAGGACGACATCCGCAACGAGGTCAGGCGCTGCATGGACATCGGCAAAAAATGCCCCGGCTTTTTCATGGCCGTGGGCAACCACATTCCAGCCAACACGCCCGTGGAAAACGCGCTGTGCTACAACGAGGCCTACGAAGATCTGTCAAGGCGATAGCGCC
>JAISFK010000271.1 GCA_031263625.1 Clostridiales bacterium | reverse complement strand
GCCGTTCCGTCGCTGGCGGCGCCGTCCCGCCCCGCGCCGGCGTCGTCCCAGGCGTTGCCCCCGGCGTTGGCGAGGCTTCCGCGACGGTTTTGCCCTCGCCCGCGCCTGAACCGGTTCCGGCTCCAGCTCCGGCTCCGGATCCAGCTCCGGAGCCGGAGCCACGCGAAAGCGCCTGCGCGAAGACGGAGATCAAAACGATCAGCGCTACCCCCGCGACCGCGAAGACGACGGACGCCTTTTTGGCGTTGGCGCGGCGCCAGCGCAGCAGGGCGTCGATCGAAAAGCGCCCTCCGCGCCCGAACAGCCCTCCGCGCCCGAACAGCCCGCCGTTGCCGCCGCCGCCTCGCGAGCCGCCCCATGCGCCGCCGCCTGCCTGCCCCCAGCCGCCGCGCCCGCTCGCGCCCTGCAGCGCCTCTTTCAGCTCCGTCACGCTCTGGTAGCGGCTCTCCGGCCGGACGGCCAGCATCTTGCGCAGCACCGCCTCGAACTGCGGCGGCACGGCTATGCCGAGCTGCGACGGCATCCGCAGGTCGTCCCGCTCCGTGCGGTTGATGGATTCCTCCGGCGGCGCCCCCGTGAGGGCGTAGTAGATGGTCGCGCCCAGGGAGTAGATGTCGCTCCACGGGCCGTGGCTGCCGCGCTTCCTGTACTGCTCTATCGGCGTGAAGCCCTGCTTGAGTATCACGGAGAGGCTGTTGGACTGCTCGCCCACGACCTGCCTGGCGGCGCCGAAGTCCAGCAGCTTCACGTCGCCGGATTTCGTGACGTATATGTTGTCCGGGCTGATGTCCCTGTGGAGCACGTCCATGCTGTGGACGATGATCAGCGCGTACAGCACGGGCGTGATGACGCGCATGGCCTCGTCGAACGGCAGCCGGCCCCCGTTCTGCGCGATGTATCTTTTCAGATCCACGCCGTCCACGTATTCCATGGCGTAGTACGCCGTGTTGTTCTCGTAGAAAAACTCCGTGACGCTGATGATGTTGGCGTTGCCGTTGAAGCGCGACAGCGTCTTGGCCTCGCTGTAAAACTTCTCCGAGCCCGTCTCGTAAAAAGCCTTTTTCTCGCCGGAGTAGCCGGAGATGGCCGCAGTCCCCGGAACCCTGTAGGACAGGGAGTCCGGGAAGTATTCCTTTATGGCGGCCTTTTTGTCGGCGGCGGTGTCGTAGGCGAGGTATGTGATGCCGAAGCCGCCCCGGCCCAGCACCTTGCCGATCACGTACTTGCCCAGCAGCACCATGCCCATCGGCAGCGCGCCCGTGTTCTCCTGGGCCGCGGAATTGTCGAAGCCGCAGGCGTCGCAGATGTCCGAGTTCGTCGTCTGCTGCGCGAAGCAGCTTGAGCACAGGATCTTGTCGTTTATGTCAAGCATGAAAAAGCCCTCCCGGCCGAGCCGGCGTGGATTTATACTGACGAGCATTTGAATTTTCCATTAACGCGAGTCAGTAATACTCGTTTCCTCTGTCCGACCGCAAATTGCGGTCGGAATTTCCAATCGAACACGAGTATATGCCGCAGCCCGCGCTGGCCCGGCCGCCGCCTGTAAGTTGCTAAAGCTCCTGGTATCCGCTCGCGTCCGGCAGCGAGAACTCGGCCGGCGCGCCGGGGTTCACGACCTTCATGGACAGGTCGATCTGCATGCTCCGCGTCTGGTCGCCGCTGCCCGTGAGCGCGTCTGGGAACGTCGCGTCCAAGTCTATGCGGTAGGCGATGCTGTCTATGTAGTTCGCGCCGTTCGCCGTAGCCGTGTACGAGAAGCTTTTCAGCGAGCAGCTGGGGTCGGCGCCCCCGCCCCCGGACTCGCTGCCGACGACGCTGGCAAAGATGTCGTCCACCAGCTGCGCCGCCAGCGTCACGCTGTATTCCGCGCCGCCTCCGGCGAGGCTCTTTTTCGTGATCTTCTCTATGATGCGCTGGTCAAGCTTCTCGGCGATTTTCAGATCCTTGATCCTGCTGGCGTCCAGAAGCCCGGAAAACTCCTGGATGTAGCTGTCCATGCTGAACTCGCCGGGGGCCTTTTGCGCCTGCTGCGTCTTCTCGCCGATTTTGAACTTGCTCTTCGCCTGGCCGTCGTCCACGTAGATGTAGTCGCCGTCCGTGAACTGCGTTACCTGCGCGCCGCCGATGCTCATCACGTTGACGAAGTTCACCTTTGTCGCGATGTCGCGGATTTTGAAGCTGCCGGTGGCCTCGGTGGTCTGGCCGTCAACGGTCATTTTGACCTCGGTGGCGTACTCCGTGCCGTTCACGCGCGCGGTCTTGTCAAACGCGCCGGAGTAGCCGGAGTAGGGGCTTAGCGCGAAGAACACTGCCAGGCCGGCGATTGCGGCCGCCGCGAAAGCGGCGATTGCGATGATTAGCGCCTTTCGTTTCATGTGCGATTCCTCCATGCCAATTTTATTGTCTTGCTGCCATGTTGCCTTTTATTCTATTTTTCAGTCGCGCCGAGCTGCAGGGCGGCGGCGCAGAGCGCGGAGCAGGCGAGCGCGATAAAGAGCAGGACGCCCCACGCGCCGAAAAGATTTGCCCGCGTCGCCGCATACGCGACGTTTTCAAAGGTTGTGCCCGTGCTCTCCGCTGTCGCCGGCAGGCCGTTGATGTCCGCGAGCGCGCAGTAGGCGACCACCGACCACTTGCAGTTGACGGCGTTGGACAGAAAGTTCGCGAAGCCGCTCAGGCCGAACGCGACGCCGGAAAAGAGTATCTGCGGCATCAGCACGAGCGGCGCCAGCGTCATGGCCCTGTCCGGGTTGGGGGAGAGGCCGGAGACGGCGAGGCCCATCGCCGTCGCGGAAAAGGCCGACAGCAGCGTCGTGGCGTACATGCCGACAAACGGGCTTATGCCCATGGCGTTGGCCGGGAACGGGCCGACGATGGCGCGCGCCGTCAGCAGGAGCAGCAGGCTCTGCAGCGCGCACATGGCGCCCAGCACGGCCAGCTTGGAGAGCAGGTATGGCGCCAGCCCGCAGCCGGCCAGGCGCTCGCGCTTCAGGATGTCGCGCTCCTTGCATATCTCCTGCACGGCGTTCAGCATTCCGAGCCAGAAGGCGGCGCACGAGAGGGAAAAGAGGAACGGCTTTGCCTCCTGGCTGTAGCGGAAGATCGTGACCTCGCCCAGGATGTTCGCGCTGTAGGACACGAGCGACAGCAACAGGCCCAGCAGCGGCGCCTGCAGCAGCAGCAGGGCCAGCCGCCTTTTGTCCGCCGCCACGAGCGCGGCGTAGCGCCTGCAAAGGACGGAAAACTGCCTCGGCGCAGAGTTGCCGCCGCGCCGGGGCGGGCGGGCGGCGCGGGATCGC
>JAISFK010000270.1 GCA_031263625.1 Clostridiales bacterium | reverse complement strand
CGTCATCGCCACGTACAAAATGCGCATTTCTTCCGACAGCGCCTCATTTCTTATGGCCCGCGCGATAATCCTTTTCGGGATGGAGTAGTCGCTGACGCGCCGGCCCAAATCGACGTAGTTGGGGCCGAAGCCCAGCCGGCGGTGCAGCAGCACGTGCTTTGAGGCGTCCAGCATGTTGAATTTTCGCCCGCACCCGCACAGAAAGACGACGGGAAATTCCAGCCCCTTGCTTTTGTGGATGCTCATGATCCGCACGATGTCGTCGCTTTCGCCGATTATCTTCGCGCCCGCGACGTCGCCGCCCTGCTCGGCCAGCTTATCGACGAACCTGATGAAATTGAATATCCCCTTGTAGCTGATCTGCTCGTACTGCCGCGCATATTCAAACAGCTGGCGCAGATTGGCCTGCCGGACGGCCCCGCCCGGCATGGCCCGCGCGCGCGCGTAGAAGCCGGTGGACTGCATTATGTGCCAGATCAGCTCGCTCACGGGCATCTCCGCGGCCATCCGCCGCCACTCGCCGAGCTGCCGCAGCGCGCCCTCGGCCTTTTGGTCGCCCGCTGACGCCGCCGCCTTGAGGCAGTGAAAGAGCGGCGGGCTGGCGCTGCCGCCGCTGAAGCTGTCGGCGCCCCCGCTGCTGGGGCCGTCGCTGCCGTCGCCGCCGTTGCTGCTTATGCTGCCGCTGCTGTCATTGCCGCCATTGCCGCCGTCATTGCCGTAATTGCCATCATTGCCGCCCCTGCCAGCGCCATTTGAGGCGTCCCACTTTATTTTTGCCGCGCGCTCCGGCGGGAATGAAAATATGGGCGACAGCATGACGGCGAACATCGGAATGTCCTGCAGCGGGTTGTCGATTATCTTGAGGACGGACAGCATGATGTCGATTTCATACGATTCAAAATACCCGGCGCCGGCCTCTGTGTATGCCGGCACGCCCAGGTTCGCCAGCTCGTCCGCGAACGGCTGGGCCGTGCCGCCGACGGCGCGCATCAGCACCGCGATGTCGCGGTACGCCAGCGGGCGCCGCGAGCCGTCGCGCCCGGCCAC
Source organism: Clostridiales bacterium (assembly GCA_031263625.1). Lineage (GTDB taxonomy): Bacteria > Bacillota > Clostridia > WRLR01 > WRLR01 > JAISFK01. The sequence continues at coordinate 3,094 of JAISFK010000270.1, read as the reverse complement.
GGTCGCGGTCTGCATCAGCTCGGCGATTCTGGACGCCACGAACCGGGCCTCGTGCACGGCGTTCTGCGCGCTTTCGGCCGCGTCCGCATCCTCAAATTCGCCCGATTCGCCCGATTCGCCCGATTCGCTTGATTCGCCCGCTCCATCCGCCCCGCCAGAACGGCCTGCCCCGTCAGGGTCGCCAGCTTCGTTCGATCCGTCCGTCCCGTTCGATTCGCCGGGGCCGCCCGCATTGCCGGCGCCGCCCGCATCGCCCGCGCCCAGCGCGAAGCCCAGGCCCGGCGCGACCGGCTTTTTGCTCAGCAAGTGAATTTCGACGGCGGCGCCCGCGGCCCCGTCCGAAGCGGCGTTGCCTGCGCCGCCGCTGCCGCGCGGCGCGCCGGGCAGCAGCCATTCGCTCTCCGTATAGTCCAGCTCGCCGGCCTTTTTCGACATTATTTTGCTGAATACCGCGTTGATGAAATCCAGCAGGCGCGGATCGCTTCTGAAATTCTTGAACAGCGTGATCAGCGTCCCGCGCCCGGCGCCGCCCCCACCACGCCCTTCGCCCGCCGCGCCCGCATCGCCCGGATGCCCGAGAGGGGCGTATTCCGTGTATTTGGACATGAACAGCTCTGGCATCGACTGCCGGAAGCGGTATATGCTCTGCTTCACGTCCCCGACCATGAACGTGCCGCCTGCGCCGCCGCCGTTGGATGCCTTGGACACCGCCTGTATGATAAGCTCCTGGACGAGGTTGCTGTCCTGATATTCGTCCACGAGGACTTCGGCAAATCTGTCGCGGTACGCCTCGGCGACGGCGGAGAACGTGGCGGCGGGCGCGCCGGATATGCCGGATATGCCTGATATGCGGGATGCGTCGGATGCGCCGGCAACCGGCTCCGCAACGCCCTGCGAACTCTGCGCGCTCTGCGCGGCGCGCGCGGCCCGTGTTGCGGGCGCCCACGGCATTGCCGCGGCATGCGCTCCGGGCGCTGAGGCTGCGGTCGCGCTTGCGGGCGCCTCGCCTTTCATGGCGCCCTCGCCGTCCCCGTCGTCTCCGCTACCCCTGCCATACTCGCCGCTCCAGCTCTCCTCGCTATTTTCGCCGCCCCCGTCGTCCCCGTCGCCCCCGTCGTCCCCGCTCTCGATCAGTATTTTCAGCGCCAGGTGCTCCAAGTCGTTGAAATCCAGCGCCGCGCGCCTGCGCTTCTCGTCGCCGTACCTTTTGTCGAGCTTCAGAACCGCGTCCACGAGCTCGGACAGCACCGCGCGCATCCATTTGAACTCGTCCAGGATGTCCCGCATTTCAAGCCTGTAGAACGGCGCCGCGTCGGACAAAAAAGCTCTCGTCGCGGCCTTGACAGCCTCGCGGGCCTTTTTGCAGGCGCCGTCCTCGTTGCGCCGCGCCCTTGGGCACAGGGCCTGCATGTCGCCAAGAATCTCCAGCTGCTCCTTGACGGCCCGCCATTTCGGCGGCCGCGCCGGCGCCTGGCCGCCTATGCCAAGCTTGGCTCCAAGGCCAAGTCCATCCCCTAGGCCAAGCCCGGCTCCCAGCCCAGCTCCCAGTCCAAGCTCGTCCCCAAGGCCAAGCCCAGCTCCCATGCGCTCCAGCGCGCCTATGGCGTTTTCCGCCGCCCGGACGCCCTCCTCTTTCGCAATGCAGGCCAGCAGCGCGCCGCGGTTGCGCGCGAGCGCGCCCAGCAGGGCCGACAGCCCCTCCGCGAGCCGCGCGGCTATCTCCGCGTTCCACGCGGAGCCGTCAAAATCGTCCTCGGTTTCGATGTGCGCGGCCTCGACCATGCCGGCAAGCCATCTGCCCGGCCACGGAAAGCCCTGCGCGAAGCTGTGCGCCGCCAGTATCGCCTCGGCCATGCCTCGGTCGTCCCTGCTGTCCCCGAAGCTCTCGGCCAGCATTTCAAAGCGCTCGTTGAACGGTTCCGCGTATTTTTCCTCCAGAACAGGGATCAGCGCGTCGTACTTCATCAGCGACGCCTCCGCGTCGTCGAGCAGGCGAAAGTTCGGGTCAACCCCGTCGGCCAGGTGGATGTTTTCCTTTATCACGTTCAGGCAGAATGAGTGTATGGTGCTGATCGAGGCGCTCCCCAGCAAAATGAGCTGCCTTCTGAGATGGCTGGCGCGAGCCCTCGCCCGTCGGGCGCCGGCCCGGTCACCGTCCTGCCTGCGGGCTTGGCCGCGCTCGCGCCCTCCGCCAAAGCTCCCGTATCCGCCGCCGTTGCCGCCATCCCCATCTTCGCCACTGCCGCCGTCGCCGCCCCCGCCCATGCGCCGCAAGACGGCTTCGGCCGCCTCCAGCTCGCCTGTCAGGGCGTCGGCCAGGCGCTCCTTCATCTCTGCGGCGGCCGCGTTTGTGAACGTGACGATCAGCAGCCTGTCGATGCCGACAGGCCCCGCGCCGCCACTGCGGGCGAGCGCGTTTTCGCTTTCGCGTTCGCTCCCGCTTTCGTGTTCGCTCCCGCCTCTGCTTTCGCCTCCGCGTTCGCCCCCGCTTTCGCGTTCGCCTCCGCCCCCGCTTTCGCTCTCGCCCCCGCTCTCGCCCCCGCGTTCGCCTTCGTGTTCGCTCCCGCCCCCGCTCTCGCCTCCGCATTCATCTCCACTTCCGCCCTCGCCGAAAGCCTCGGCCCTGGCGCCGATCAGCCCCAGCACGCGCTCGACGAGCACGGACGTCTTGCCGGAGCCGGCGCCCGCCGCGACGAGCAGGTTGCCGCCCCTGAACGAAATGGCGTCCAGCTGTTCCTTTGTCCACTTTTTCTCAGGCATGGCCGTCAGTCTCCCTCAATTTCCGTCAGCGCCGCAGAGGCGCATAGCCCGTCTTTTCCACAAGCTCCTGCCCCTGCGCGGAAAGAATCCAATCGATCAGCTTCCGCGCGTTCTCGGCCCTGGCTTCGGCCCTGGCCTTGGCCCCGACGCCGCCTCTGTCGCTCTCGTATTCGCGGTCGGCGACGGTGACGGCGTAGAAATCGCTGGCAAAGGGGTACGTCCCGTCCGCGATGGCCTGGGGCGTCGGCGAAACCCCGTCGATGGCGAGCAGTTTCACCTTCCCCAGCTCCGCGTCGTTCAGCATTCCCTCGATATAGAAGCGGAACGAGTAGCC
>JAISFK010000261.1 GCA_031263625.1 Clostridiales bacterium | reverse complement strand
TATGTGTACAGCCGGCGGCACTTGGGGCTGCGCTCGGCCGCCCGCCGCGCCGCCTCCAGCGCCGCCCCGTCCATGTCGGCGTTGGCTATGCCGACGTCGCAGAGCTCAAAGAGCTTCAGCTTGGCCTCAAGGTACTCGTCCAAGTTCTTGTGCTCGAACGGCGATATGTGGTCGTTGTAGAAATTCGTGAACAGGCCGACGTCAAAGTCGCAGAAGCTGACGCGGTCCAGCGCCAGGCCCTGCGAGGACACTTCCATTGCGACGAGGCCGACGCCCCGCTCGCGCATGTCCGAAAACAGCTTCTGCAGCTCGATCGATTCGGGCGTTGTCTCCCTCGCCGCTATTTCCTCGTCGCCTATCAAGTTCTTGATCGTGCCGATGAGCCCCGTCAGCTCTCCCCCGCGCCGAGCCTGGCGTTCCGCGCCCGCCGCCGCCTCGCCATACGCCGTTTCAGCGCCCGCCGCTTCGCCATGCGTGAGCGCCCCTGCGCCCCCCGCTTCGGCGCCCGCTACCGCAGCCCCGGCGCCAGCCGCGCCGCCCGCCGCCCGCCTCTCGCCCAGCCCGAGCCGCGCGATGGCGTTTATCATGTGCGTCGTCGTCGTCTTGCCTTTCGTGCCCGTGACCCCCACGAGCGCGAAGCTCTCCGACGGATCGCCGTAGAACCGCGCGGCCAGCGCGGCCTGCGCCCTCCGCGCGCTGGCGGCGCGTATGAGCGTGACGCCCGCGAGGGCGTCCCCGTGCCGGGCCTCCAGCTCGCCGAGCGGCCGCTGCGTCAGTATGGCCGCCGCCCCGTTCCCGACCGCGCCCTCGATATAGTCGTGCCCGTCGGCGCGAAAGCCCTCGATGCAGACAAACAGCCCGCCCTTGGGCACCTTCCGGTGATCGTTGCAGATCGCCGTCACGTCCAGCGAAAGATCCCCTTTTGTTTCCAGCGCGCCCGCGTCCGGGCCGCTTATCAAGCGCTCTAACAGCATGTGCAGTCACCTTGCCACTCTATATTGTCGCCGCGCCGGCAGCCGTCTTGCCGCTCCATCTGTATTTCTGTATTGCCGGCGCGCCGAAGCGCCGCGCCGGCAGCGGCAGCCGCCTCGCTACTCTATATTATCGGTGTATCTGAACGCCACGTCAACCGTCGAGCCCACCTCGACGTCCTCGCCGGGCGCGACGCTCTGCCCCTTGGCCACCCCGGAGCCGCTGATCCTCATGTTCAGCCCAAGCCTGGCGAGCGCGTCCGAGGCTTCGTAGACCGTCTTGCCCGACAGGTTGGGCATGGAGGCGAGCATGCGCTCCGCCTGCGGGTCCGTGTAGAGCGCGAACGTCGCGTTCTGGGCGACGCCCGTGTCGGCGGCCGGCACCTGGACCGCCACGGGCAGGCTCAGGTCGTCTATCCCCGCCTGCAGCCTGTAGGACATGCCCAGCTCCTTCAGCTTGGCGACCGCTTCCTCGATCGGCAGCCGCGCCAGCGCCGGCGCGCTGATCTCGCGCACGAGCGATTTTTGATCGCGCTCGCTGTATATCCGCTCAACTTCCATGTACGTCAGCACTTCCTCGATCAGCCGCTGCGCCACGGGGGCGGCGATCGCGCCCCCCATGTGGCTCTCGCCCCTAGGGTCGTCCAGCATGACGAGCACGCACACCTTGGGGCTGTCGGCCGGCGCGAACGAGCAGAACGACGCGATGAACCTGTCCTCGTCAACCGTCTCCGACGTGCCCGTCTTGCCCGCCACGCGGTATCCGCTGACATACGCGTTCTTGCCCGTGCCCTCGCTGACCACGCCCTCGAGGATGGTCTTCAGCTTGTCGGACGTGTCCTTCGATATGACCTTGCGCACCACTTCCGGCTCGTACCTTGTCAGCACGTTGCCGCTCGCGTCCGTGAGCTCCTTGACGAGCATGGGCTTCATGAGGCTGCCGCCGTTGGCGATCGCGGAATACGCGGTGACGAGCTGCATGGGCGTTATCGTGAAGCGCTGCCCGAACGACGCGACGAGCATGTCAACGTTGCTCGGCTTCTCGTGGAAAATGCCCTTGACCTCGCCCGGCAGGACGATGCCCGTCTTGTCGTAGAACCCGAAGTCGCCGACGTAGCTGTAGAACCTGTCCCTGCCCAGCGAGAGGGCTATGCGCATGAACGCGGGGTTGCACGAGTTGTACACCGCGCGCGTCAGATCCTGCCGGCCGTGGCTGCCGCTCGTCGTCCAGCACCTGATGGGCCTCGGGCCGTAGCCCGTCACGGGCGCGCAGTCGAACTCGGACTCAAGCGTGACGGCGCCGTCCTCCAGCCCGGCGGCGGTCGTGATCGCCTTGAACGTAGAGCCCGGCTCATACGTGTCCATGATGGCCTTGTTGCGCCACACGGTCTGGCCCAGTATCGCCACGCCCTCCTCGGAGCGCCCGTTCCACTGCCCGCCTTCCAGCCCCAGATCCGAATCCAGCCCCAGATCCGTATCCAGATCAAGCCCCGGCGGCGCGGCGTATGGGTCGTTGAGGTTGAAGTCCGGCTTCGACACCATGGCGAGCACTTCCGCCGTCTGCGGGTCCATGACGATGATCGTGCCGCCCTCGCGCACGTCGTTGTCCGCAATAGCCTTTTCGAGCGCCTGCGTGGCGAAAAACTGGATCGTCGTGTCTATCGTCAGCGTGACGTTGTGCCCGTCCTGCGCGTCCACGCGGCTGCCCGTCTGGAACGGCACCTCGACGTTCCTGATGTCCACCTCGCCCATGATCTTGCCCGCCGTGCCCTTGATGTCCTTCTCCATGACGTACTCTATGCCGCTCAGGCCCTGGTTGTCGTCGCCCGTCATGCCGATCACATGAGCCGCGAGGTTGTTGTTCTTGTAATAGCGCTTGCTGTCCTCCGAGGCGTAGATGCCGCTCAGCTTGGCGGCTTTCTGGTACGCGATCGCCCTTTCGCCCGCCTCGGCCTCCGCTTTCTTCTTCAGCATCTCGTACTGGGCGCTCTTCTCAATCTTTTTCTGGACGGACTCGGCGTCCATGTCCAGTATGGCCGCCAGCTCGGCCGCGACGGACGCGGCGCTCAGGCCGTTCGCCGCGATGCTTTTCTGCAGCTCGGACGGGTTGAGCGTTATCGTGGTGACGGACGTGTTCACGGCGAGCTCGTCGCCGTTCCTGTCCAGTATGGCGCCCCTTTTCGGGCTGATGCTCGTGCCGCGCCGCTGCTGGCTGTACGCCATCGCGGACAGCTCGTCCCCCTCGACGAACTGCAAAACCGCCACCTTGGCGCCCAGCCCGGCGGTCGCCATCATGAACGCGATCAGTATGAGCAGCAGGCGGCCCTTTACGTCATTGTCCGGTTTCACTTTAAGAACAGCCTTTCCCTTATAATTTGGAACTGCTCCGACAGGCTCTCCAAAAACGGCTTCTTCTCGGCGCCCGCCGAGCTGATCTCCAGCAGCGCGTGATCCCTCTTTGGAACCTTGATGTATATAATCTGATGTTTGTCAGGTTTTTGCATGTTCAGCCTCGACTCGGCCAGCAGCCTGATTTTTTCAAGGTCGGTTTCCATGCTGATCTGCTTTTGCAGGATGCTGTTTTCGCCGTCGATTTTCGCGAGCGCCGCGTTCTGGCGCGCGATCCGGTCGCTCAGCTCGATCACATACGTGTAGCGGTAGATGAGCGCCGCCGTAAAAACAAACAAAACAAAGACCATCAGGGCGTACTTCCTTCTGACTTTGTTTCTGTCCTTGCGCATCAGTATTTCCATTTTCAGAAAATCGTCCGCCGACTCGGCTACCGACTCAGCGGCCGAGTTGGCCGCCGACTCGGCCGCTGAGCTGGCAGCCGATTCATCCGCCTCGCTGTACAGGCCGGCGGCTGGCTCGCCCGCCTCGCTGTACAGCCCGGCGGCTGCCGGGAAGCTGAGATCGCCAGCGGGCGCGGGGAGGTTGCGCGCGCCGCTGCGCGCTGGAAGGTTGCGGGCGTCGGGGCGCGCTGCAAAGCCTCGGCCGCCGGCGGTTGCGGGGAGGCTGCGGGCGCCGCTGCGCACGGCAGCGCCATGGGCGCCGGCGCGCGCGGGCAGGCTGCGGCCGCCGGGCTCGCCGCCCGCGCCGCCTACGCCGCCGCCATTCAACTCCGGATTCGCTTTGCCCATTTTCGCGATCATTCCTTCCCGGCCCAAGCCCAAGGCCCAAGCCCCGCGCACGGCGAGGCCCCGCCTTTCCCGGCCGCGCCCGGCTGGGCCCCGGCGGGGGCGCCTTCGCTAAAGAATTGAAGGCGGCTCCGCCGGGCGCTCCGAGCGGCCGGTTCGATTAAAGATAGCACAAGGACTGCGCGAAACAGTCCTCGGCTGAAAATAAACGGTTTTTGGTTTTATTCCCGGCCGCCTCTGTGGCGGCTCGCCTTGTCATTTGCGAATTTGCCGGCTGCCCTGTTGTCTTGCGGCCCGCCGCGGCCAGCAACGGCCTGCCGTAGCTTGGGCATGCCCTTCGTCATTAGCTGTTCAAAAAAACCTCTTGTCTTCTGTAACTCGCCTGCCTTCTCGTCTTCCGCAACTCGCCTGCTCTCTTGTCTTCTGTAGCTCCCATGCTCTCTTGTCTTCTGTAGCTCGCCTGCTTTTTTGTCTTCTGTAATTTGCGTTTCGCCCGTTTTAGCCGTTTTGCCCGTTTCGCCTTGTCTTTTGCAACTTGCCTGCTTTCCTGTCTTTTGTAATTTGCTCGCTCTCTTGTCTTTTGCAGCCTGCCCGCGCCTCTTGTCTTTTGTAAATTTCAACTTCTGGCTTGTTCTTATGTAAAAAGCAATAATAAGCGTTTATAGGGCGTTTATAAAGCGTTTGCATGGCATTTGCGCGGCATTTATAAAGCCTTTACAGCATCTCCGCGACGCGCAGCTTGGCGCTTCGCGCCCTCGGATTCTCCGCAATCTCCGCGTCGCTCGGCACGACGGGCTTTCTTGTGACCACCCTCGCGCGGGCTTTGTGCCCGCACACGCATATGGGCAGATCCTTCGGGCACACGCAGCCTGTCGCCAGGTCGCGAAACCCGTTCTTGACAGCCCTGTCCTCCAGCGAGTGGAAGCTTATGACGCAAAGCCTCCCGCCGGCCCCAAGAATGTCGGCGCAGCGCCCAATGGCCGCCGACAGCGCGCCCAGCTCGTCGTTGACGGCGATGCGCAGCGCCTGGAACGTCCTCTTCGCCGGGTGCGGGCCGTCGCGCCTCGCGCCCTTGGGTATGGCCGCCTTTATGACACCCGCCAGCTCCAGCGTCGTGCCTATCGGCCCCCGCTCCCGCGCCTTGACGACAAACTCGGCGATCCGCGCGGCCCAGCGCTCCTCGCCGTATGCCGCGATGATCTCCGCCAGCCGCCCCTGCGAATACTCGTTCACGATATTTGCCGCGGACAGGCTCTGCTCCCTGTCCATCCGCATATCCAGGCCGGCGTCCTTCTGATAGCTGAACCCGCGCCCCGGCTCGTCGAGCTGGTGGGACGACGCGCCGACGTCCAGCAGTATCGCGCCTGCCTCCGCCACGCCCAGCTCGCGGCATATCTTGTCAATGTCCGCGTAGTTGCCGCGCACAATGTCGCATCTCACGCTCAGTCGGCCAAGCCCCGCTATGGCCTCCCTCGCCGCGGCCACGGCCTCGCCGTCGCGATCGATGCCGATGAACCGCCGCTCCCCCGCGAACCGCGCCGCCTCCGGGCCGCTTTCGCCCGAAGCCGCCTCCGGCTTCTCAGGGTTTTCGAGTTCCCCGAACTTTTCGAGTTTCCCGAACTTTTCGAATTTCCCGGTTCGCCCGAATGTCTCAAGCTTTTCGAGTTTCTCGAAGCTTTCGAGCCTCTCGATGATCCTCAAAGCGTGGCCCGCGCCGCCTACCGTGCCATCCACGACGCATTTGCAAGCCGGCCCGATGTTGAGGTATTCAAGGCACTCGCCCGCCAGCACCGGCCTGTGGCAAAAGCTCATGGCGCAAACGCGGCTGCCGCCGCGGCCGAGGCTGAGCCGACACCGGCGCCTGCAGCGCCGCCTGCCCTTGCGCCCGCGCCGCCGCCTGCGCCCCTGCCGAGGTATTTCTCCATGTTCTTCGTCAGGTTTTCAGGATACTTGACGAAATAGTCGTTCTTTGCCTTCCAGTCCTCGTGCTCCCAGATCTCGATCGTCCTGCCCGCGCCCACAAACACTATGTCCTTCGTCAGCCCCGCGTACCGGCGCAAGTCCTGCGGGATTGCGACCCTGCCCTGCTTGTCCATCTCGCACGGAACCGCGTTGCCCATAAACAGCTGCATGAACTCGCGGGCTTCCTCGTTGTCATATGAGACGCCGTCAAAATTCGCGCACAGCGCGTCCCACTCCGGCATCGGGTAGATGGTCAGCCGCCGCTTGGGGGCGAGCGCCAGCGTGAAGCAGGTCCCTAGCCCCTGTCTGTAATTGGCCGGCACGAACACGCGGCCCTTTGCGTCAAGGGAGTTTTGGTAGCTGCTATAGAACTTTGCGGCCCTGCCCGTCCCGGCTGCCGCCCCAGCATCGGCCGCGCCGCCGTTTCCGGCCGCGATTCCGGCTCTTGCTTCGGCCGCAGGTTCGGCTTCGGCTATGACTGCGCTCTCGGTTCTAATTTCGGTCGATCCATCCACTTTGATCCACTTTCCCCCAACTTTAACCACCTTGCTAACAGTCTAACCCCTCCGGGGAGAAAAATCAAGCTTTTTTCAAAAAAAGCTCAAAAAAATCTCCGCGCGCGATATTTGCATTGCCGCTCCGCATGTGATAGCTTGTTGCTGTTCATGTTATACTCGTTATGAAAATCTTAATGGTTTGTAAGGAAAAAACAAATAAAGAGCCGCGCGCGTTTGCATATACTGGACTGTGGCAATTATACTCGTGTTCGATTGGGATTCCGACCGCAATTTGCGGTCGGACAGATGAAACGAGTATTGCTGACTCGCGTTTATGGTAAATTCAAATGCTCGTCAGTATACGCATGCTGGGCTGCGCATGATCGCGCGGAATTGCGCGGAACTGGACTTTGCGCGAAATTGCGCGGGCCGGGCCGCGCGCGATTGCGGGCGGGAGGCGAAGCCGATGGGAGAAGCTGGGCGAAAAGATGGGCGAGAATATGGGAGAGAAGATGGGCGAGAAGATACTGATCGTTGACGACGAGCGGGAGATCGCGGATTTAGTCGAGCTGTATCTGCAAAACGAAAACTACGCGGTCTACAAATTTTATTCCGCGCCAGAAGCGCTGGCTTGCATCGAGGCTACGGAGCTCGACCTCGCCATATTGGACATCATGCTGCCCGGCGCGAGCGGCCTGTCGATATGCCAAAAGATACGGGCCGCGCACACCTACCCCATCATCATGCTCACCGCCAAGGACGCGGAGACGGACAAGATCACGGGGCTGACGCTCGGGGCCGACGACTACGTCACAAAGCCGTTTCGCCCCTTGGAGCTGGTGGCGCGGGTCAAGGCGCAGCTGCGCCGCTACAAAAAGTACGGCGGCGGCGCGGGGAAGGACGACGGCGCCGTCATCACCCACGCCGGCCTTGCCATCAACATAAGCACGCACGAGGCGCTGCTGAGCGAAAAGCCGCTGCAGCTCACCCCGACCGAGTTCTCCATCCTGCGCATACTCTGCGAGAACAAGGGGAATGTCGTAAGCTCGGAGCGGCTTTTCCACGAAATATGGGGCGACGAGTATTTCAGCAAGGGCAACAACACCATCACCGTGCATATCCGGCACCTGCGCGAGAAGATGGGCGACGCCGCGGACAATCCGAAATACATCAAAACCGTGTGGGGGGTCGGCTATAAAATTGAGAAGTGATAAAAGCGGGGAAAGCACGGGGGCGGGCGAAGAAAGCACGGGAGCGGGCCTGAAAACGGGCAGAAAAGCGAGCGGAAAGACGGGCAGAAAAGCGGGCGAAAAGGCGAGCGTGAAAGCGAGCGGAAAGACGGGCAAAAGAGCCGACTACGACAAGATCAAGCGCAAGCTGTACTCGCGCGTGCTGGTCGCGATCGTCGCGGCCGTCGCGTTTGTGGCGCTTCTGCGCCAGTTTGTCCAGCGGCAGGGAGTTCTTGGGGATTGGATTGTCAATTTTCTGGAGAGAATTTTTCGGCTTGACCGCCGGGAAGCCATGTCGATATACCAATACGCCATTCGGAACAACATGGAAATTCTGACGAGCGCCGCGGTCGCCGTTTGCTTTTTCTTCCTGTGCCGCATCGCGCTCTCCGGCTTCATGAGGTATTTTGACGAAGCGAACGCCGGCATAGACGCGCTCGTCGAGGGCGGCGGCGCGCCGGTCGAGCTGTCGCCGGAAATGGCCTTCATGGAGCAGAAGCTGAACACGCTGAGGCAGGCGCTCGAAAAGCGCGAGCAGGACGCGAAGCTCGCCGAGCGGCGAAAAAACGACCTGGTCATGTACCTGGCCCACGACATCAAAACGCCGCTCACCTCCGTCATCGGCTATCTGAGCCTGCTCGACGAGGCGCCGGACATGCCGGCGGAGCAAAGGGCGAAGTACGCGCATATCGCGCTGGACAAGGCGTATCGGCTCGAACAGCTCATCGACGAGTTTTTCGAGATAACGCGCTACAATCTCCAGACAATCGCGCTGGCGAAAGAGCGCATCGATCTCTGCTACATGCTGGCGCAGCTGGCCGACGAATTTTACCCGCAGCTCTCCGCGAGCGGGAAGCGGGCCGCCATCCGCGCTTCCGAGGGCTTGACGGCGTATGGCGACCCCGGCAAGCTGGCGCGGGTTTTCAACAACGTGCTGAAAAACGCCGCGGCGTACAGCCCGGACAACAGCGTCATCGACATATCGGCGGCGGTTTCGGGGGACACGCTGTCCGTCGTCTTCACAAACGCCGGGAGCATCCCAAAGGACAAGCTCGCGTCCATATTCGACAAATTCTACCGGCTGGACTCCGCCCGCTCCTCCAACACCGGCGGCGCCGGCCTTGGGCTGGCGGTCGCGAAAGAGATAGTCGCCGCGCACGGCGGGCGCATTTACGCGGACAGCGGCGACGGCCGGACCTCGTTCACGGTGGAGCTGCCCGCCGCGCCGGATAAGGGGCAATAGCGCCTTGCAGGCGCCGTAGCCCGCGTGGAGCTGCCCGCCGCGCCGGAGCCAAGGCAGGGGCAGGAGCAGGAGAATTAGCGCCTTATAGGCGCAATAGCCTGCTTCAGACTATCTCCGCACTATCTTAGGAATTTCTTAGCAAATTAACAGCCCGATATTAATAAACAGCCCGCTCATTTCCGGTAGACTCTATACTATTCTCGATTACATTCCGCCCAAAATCTTTGGGCGGGCTGCGGAAAATAGTATTTACTAATCCGCTTTCAAGGTAATGTTTTTAATGCGGATTAGTATTATACCGTGAGGCGAGCTGTTTTTTCGCCGCGCGCGGCGGGCCGCCGGCTTTCTGTCGGGTCGAATTTTATGGGAATGGCGGGCGAAATGCATGGAAAATGTCGGAATTGCCGTTTTTGGGTGCGAGAGGGACGAGGCGGACGCCTTTGGCGAGCTTTCGCCGCGCTTTGGCGTCAGCCCAGCCATTACGGGCGAGCCCGTGTCGGCCCGCGGCGCGGCGCTGGCCCGCGGCTGCCGGTGCGTCAGCGTGAGCCACAAATCCAGGGTTTGCGAACCAAGCCTCGCCGCCCTGCGGGAGGCGGGCGTGAAATATGTCTCCACCCGAAGCGCGGGCGTCGATCACATAGACGTCGAAGCGGCGCGAAGGCTGGGGATCGCCGTCGGGAACGTGGCGTACTCGCCGGCCGGCGTCGCCGACTACGCGCTGATGCTCATGCTCATGGCGATGCGCAACGCGAAATCCATTGTCGCGGGCGCGGCAAAAGGCGATTTTCGGCTGGGCGCCGCCAGAGGAAAGGAGCTGCGCGACATGACCGTCGGAGTGGTGGGGGCCGGGCGCATTGGCAGGGCGGTCATTGAGCGGCTTCGCGGCTTTGGATGCCAAATATTGGCCTGCGGCCGAAGCGAGGGGGCGGGCGACGAGCCGCCGGCAAATGGCGCGGGGCGCGCACCACTGGCAGGCCATGCGCCGCCAGCAAATTGCGCGAGCTGCGCGCCACTGGCACATTGCGCATCGCCAGCGGGCGCCCCAAGCCTCGCGTCGCCGACGGGCTACGCGCAAGTTGCGGGCTGTGCGCTGGCGGCGGCCACCCCAATCCATGCGCTGCCGGCGGGCTGTGCGCTGGTGACGACCTGTACGCAGATGCTAGATCGCGCGCAGGCGGCAGGCCACGAGCCACTGGTGACTTGCGCGAGTTGCGCGCCGCTGGCACATCACGCATCGCCCGCGGCCACCCCAATCCGCGCGCCGCTGCGCGAGCTGCTCGCAAAAAGCGACATCGTCACGCTCCACGCGCCGCTCAACGCGAGCACATACCATATGATCGGCTGCAGCGAATTTGAAGCCATGAAGCCTGGGGCCTTTTTGGTCAATACGGGGCGCGGCGCGCTCGTGGACACGGGCGGGCTTATCGCCGCGCTGGAAAGCGGGGCGCTGGGCGGCGCGGCGCTGGACGTGCTGGAGGGGGAGGACGGGCTTTTCTACTTTGACTGCTCGCAAAGGCCAATCGGCAACCAATTCCTGCAAAAGCTCCAAGGGATGCCGAACGTGATCATCACGCCGCATACGGCCTACTATACCGGCCGGGCCCTGTATGACACCGTCGAAAAGACGATACTGAACTGCCTCGATTTTGAAAGGAGCCAAAGCCATTGAGCGGATTAAGCGAATCAAGCATATTAAGCGGATTAAGCGAGTTAGGCGAATCAAACGAGCCAAACGGAAGCGGAGCAGGCGAATTGAGCGGGCCAGGCGGCCCAAGCGCAGGCAAATTGAACGGAAGCGGCCCAAGCAAAAGCAGATCAAGCGAATCAAGCGTTTCAAGCGGATTGGGCAAAAGCGGCGCAAGCGAATTGGACGGAATCAGCTCAAGCGGATTGGGCGGGTCGCGCAAATTAAGAATCGCCATCCTGTTCGGGGGATGCTCGGAGGAGCACGCCGTGTCGGTAAAATCGGCGCAGGAGATCGCGCGGCACATCGACGCCGGGAAATACGAGCCGGTGTATGTCGGAATCACCCGCTCCGGCGCCTGGATGGCGTGCGAGCGGCCATGCGCCGGGTGGGAAAGCGGAAACTGCCTCCCAGCCGTGATCTCCCCGGACAAAAGAACGCACGGGCTGCTCCTGGCGCAGGGCGGCGCGCTCCAGACCCTCCGCATCGACGCGGCGCTCCCGATTTTGCACGGCAGGCAGGGCGAGGACGGGACGATACAGGGCCTGCTAGAGCTGTCCGGAATCCCATACGCGGGCTGCGGCGTCCAGAGCTCGGCGATATGCATGGACAAATCCCTCGCCTACATGGTCGCGAGGGGTGCCGGCATAGCCACCCCTGAGCACTGGGTCTACGAGCGCGGCGAACTGCCGGCCGCAGGCGCGCCCGCCACGCCCCCCGCCTCCGCCTACCCCGTGTTCGTCAAGCCGGCGCGCTCCGGCTCGTCATTTGGCGTCACAAAGGCGAGCCGGAGCGACGAGCTGGCGCCCGCGTTCGAGCTGGCGAGGCGGTACGACGCCAAGGTTATCGTCGAGCGGGCCGTTTCGGGCAGCGAGGTCGGATGCGCCGTGCTGGGGAGCGGCGCCGAGCTGGCCGTCGGCGAGGTGGACCAGATACGCCTCGCGCGCGGCTTCTTTCGCATCCACCAGGAGAGCAGCCCGGAAACGGGCTCCGAAAACGCGGCCATAACCGTCCCCGCTAACCTGCCGGCGAGGCTGCGCGGGCGCATACAGGAAACCGCGAAGGCAATATACGGGGCGCTCGGCTGCAGGGGGCTCGCCCGCGTGGACATGTTCCTGCGGGAGGATGGGCGCCTGGTGTTCAACGAGGCCAACACGCTGCCCGGATTCACGCCATACAGCCGCTACCCCCGCATGATGGCCGCCGCCGGGATAACGCTTTCCGAGATCATCGACCGCCTGATAGCGCTGGCGCTGCAAGCGCGTGAATGAGGACAAGGACGAGAATTGGGGTTGGAATGGGCATCGGCATGGACAGGTGGACGGGGACACAAGAGCGGGAATGGGCATCGGCATGGGCAGGTGGACGGGGACAAGGGCGGGAACAAGGATAAGGATGGGAATGGGGATGAGCGGCATGGAAAAAGGCTTTGTGTTTCTGGACGAGGTGCTGCGCGGCGTGCGCTGGGACGCCAAATACGCCACATGGGACAATTTCACCGGGAAGCCGGTGGATGGGTACGAGGCAAACCGCGTCGCGGGCAGCCGCGAGCTGGCGGCCGCGCTGCTGGCCGCAAAGGAGCTGGCCGCCGCCCAGGGGTTCGGCCTGCTGCTCTGGGACGGCTACCGGCCCCAGCGCGCGGTGAACTGCTTTCTCCGGTGGTCCGAGCAGCGCGCGAAGGGCGAGGACGGCCTCGCAAAGGAGCGGTACTATCCGAATATCGACCGGGCCGCGATGATCGCGGAGGGATACGTCGCACCAAAGTCGAGCCACAGCCGTGGAAGCGCGATCGACCTCACGCTCTATCGGCTGGACACGGGCGCGATCATTCCCATGGGCACCGGCTTCGACTTCATGGACGAGCGCTCCGGCCACGCGGCAAGGGGGATCTCCGGCGGCGAGGCGCGAAACCGCCGGCTCTTGCGGGCGATCATGGAGAGCAGCGGATTTGCGCCGTATGAGCGCGAATGGTGGCACTACGCGCTGAGAAACGAGCCGTACCCCGACAGCTACTTCAATTTCCCCGTTATATAGCGCCGGTTATATAGCACCCGTAGCACCCGTAGCACCTTGCTTTCCCGTTCCGACTTGGGTTGCGGGCGCAGCCCGCCTTGGTGTACAATGCAGGTGGAGACAGAGACGCAAATGCTGCCGCAACCATTGCGGCGTCGCGGCGGCTGTTTGCGATGACGCCCAGGCAAAATTGGGGCCCGCGGGCAACGCGAAGCGGACTGGGAGGTAGACATAATGGCGGCGCTCGACCGATTTCTCATGGCAGAAGCTACCGAATACGAATTCAAGTCCGCTGTCGAGGCGAACAAACCGCGCAGCTGGCTGAAAACCGTCAGCGCGTTCGCCAACGGCGTAGGCGGCAGCATATACTTTGGCGTGTCCGACGACGGCGCCGCCATCGGGCTGGACGACGCGCAGAAAGCCGCCGAGCGGGTGAGCGAGCTCATAAAAGCGCGGATTGAGCCCGCTGTCAAAAATGTCGTGCTTGAGCCGCTCAATGCCGACGGGAAGGACATTCTCCGCGTTATGATATCGGGCGGGGCAAATACGCCATACTACTATGCGGGCGACGGAACCAAAATTGCCTATTATCGCATTGGGAACGAGTCCGCGCAGGCGCCCGCCGCCGTTCTCAACGAACTGCTGCTGAAAGGGCTTCACCAGACGTTTGACGCCCTCGAAACGAAGTATAGGTTTTCGGACTACAGCTACACGCTGTTTGAGGCGACCTATAGGCAAAAGACAGGATTGGCCATAGACAAACCGAGGGACTACCGCTCCTTTGGGATGCTAATGGGCGACGACGCGCTGACATACGGCGGCGCTCTCTTTGCCGACCAATGCCCGATTTACCAGTCGAGGGTGTTCTGCACGCGCTGGAACGGCCTGAAAAAGGGCGGCCTGTACGTTGACGCTCTCGACAGCGACGAGTTTCAGAGCAATGCGATATCCCTGCTCACGGACGCGCTGAAATTCGTGCGGCACAACTCCTCTGTCAAATGGAAAAAGACAGGCGCGGGCAGGATTGAAATGCCCGACTATCCGTCGGAAGCCGTCCACGAGACCTTGGTGAACGCCCTGGTGCATCGCGACTACATGATTCAGGGCAGCGAGATCCACGTCGATATGTACGACGACCGCCTCGAGATAGTTTCGCCCGGCGGTATGCCGGACGGCAAACGGATACAGGACCTGGATATCGACGACATCCCGTCAATCCGCCGCAATCCCATCATTTGCGACCTTTTCAGCCGGCTTAGGCTCATGGAGCGACGCGGCAGCGGGCTGCGCAAAATCATAGACCAGTACCCAGAAGACACCGAGCCGTCGTTCCGCTCCACGGAACAGTCGTTTGTCGTAACCTTGGAAAACTTGAACTATTGCAAAACATCTGCGCCGCGTGGCGATTATGTTGGCTATGATATTAACGCAGATAATTGCGATGATATTGGCGAATATATTAGCGAGGATATTAGCGATGGCATGGGCGATGGAAACAATGCCTTTTTGATTTTAAGCGCCATTGCCGAAGAACCGCGAAGCACTCAGAAAGAACTTGCGGCCAGAACTGGGTTGCCTGCGCGCGCGGTCGCCAGGGAAATACGGCGGCTTCGCGATTCAGGCGTAATTCGGCGCTACGGCTCGTACAAAGCCGGCTTCTGGGGAATCGATATATAGAGGCAGGCGGCCTCAAATCTGTTTCCTATACCCAATCCTTGCCGTTTGTTCGTATTCCACACCAAGCGTCAGTCGAGTTCTACCCATAATGTCCCGTAGTCTTTCACGAAATATCGCACAAGCTCGTCGTTGTTGCTCCCCCTTGTTTTTGAGAATCCTCGCCTTTAGGCACGGGGAGCGTCAAAGCCTATCGTAGGAACGCATGGCGGCATCGGATAGTTCGCAGACAGACATGCCTTCAAACAGCGTCCTCTGCCACTCGATATAGTCAAACGGCTCGCTAATGAAGGACGCGATGAAACGCTCCGCGTCCACGCGCCCCAAACCCTTGATGAGCAATTTCATTCCCTCGCTTCGCAGTACGGCTTCACTTGGCATCTTCGCTCTCATGTTCCCTGATTTCCCGCATGGCGGCTTGTCGCTGCGCAGAGTTTGCCGTTATTGCCGAGGAGCCGGCGCTCCGATAAATTCTGAACGGCATGGCTTTTTCCAATACAGCCTGCCTGACGAACACATTGACAGCCGTTGTGAGTTCATGCCCATATCGCTGAACAGCCTATCGGCTTGGGCATTTAAGTCGCGATCAATTTTGATGTTCAGATTGGTTACTCCTGCCATTGATATCGCCTGCTTTTTTTAAGATATACTTATCGTACTGAGATTTTCGTCCGCTGTCAACATATCAGGCGAAAACAACTTGACAGTCGCTGTAATTTTTGAGCATTTTTGACCGTACAGATGCAAGCTGATCATCGATTGCGACGATCGGCTTGCTGTCTATACTGCCGCCGCCCAGCCCTGCGTTCCAGCGCCGCATAAGCAAAAACGTCAATTTGGGCATCGCGCTGGCTAATAACTGCCGTGCGCCGCAACGTTGCCGAAGTCAAGCTCGTAATAATCGGCATACCACGAGAAAAGCGGCTCCAAAAGGTTGTTCACCGCCGCGTCGTAGCGCCCCGCGTCTACGTCGTCCCAAAAATAGTCGTTCAGATAGGTGCCTATCGTGTCCTCTGGCCAGTACGGACGTATGCCGGAGCCCACCTCAAGCCAGCCCTTCTTTTCCTCCGTGGCGAGCAGGAGCAGCATGCCGTTGTTCGCCGAGCTGCTTCCGACGCCCCAGTCGCTGAAAAGCTGCTTGGCGTACTCATCGGACCTCATGCCGTCGAGATGCTTGACCGTCACTACTACAATCTGCGCGCCGTCGCACAGTGCTTCAAGGCCGTTGTCGCTGTTGCCGTTCGAGTCTACGATATTGTCCTTCGTTGCGCTCGTGAGTGCGCCCGCGTAGTCGGCGACGTAAAATTCGGGCGTCGCGGCCAGGCGCGGCAATGCGGACGGCGCAAGGTTTGGCAAGAGCCTTGCCGTTGGCGACGGCTCAGGTGTCAGCGTTGGACCCGGCGTCGGCTCGGGTGCCAGCTCGGTGGCTGGTTCGGGCGTTGGCGCCTGTTCCGGCTCAGGTGTCGGTATAGGCGTCGGCTCCGGCGCGGTCGCCGCAGTTGTTGCAGGCTCTGGCGTGGGCACCGGCGCCGGTTCCGGCGTTGGCTCAGGCGCGGGAATGGCCTCCTCCACAATGGCAAGCATGGCTGTAATCTCTGGGTCGCCCGGCAGCTCGTCCAAGCCCGCTTTCAATATCTCCATCGCCCTGGCCGTATCGCCCAGCCCGACAAACGCCTCGGCCGCGCCAATGTATGCGCGCGGGTTTTTCGGCTCAATCTCAATCGCCCGCATGAATTTCACGGCCGCCTGCGAGTAGTTCATTGCAAGCAGGTACTTCTCGCCAAGGTCAAGCAACTCGGCGGCGGTCTGCGCCTGCGCGGGCCGCGCACAGGCGGC
>JAISFK010000182.1 GCA_031263625.1 Clostridiales bacterium | reverse complement strand
GAGAACTATGTGGCGGCGGCGCTTGCCAAAAAGGGGATCCCGCTGTACTATTACGACAAGAAAACGAGGGCGGAGCTTGACTTTGTCTTTAATGACGGCGGAAGCCTTTCTGTGATTGAAGTAAAAAGCGGAAGCGAATACCGCAGGCACGCGGCGCTCGACAATGCGATTGAAGACAACCCGAAGGCCTTCAAGCGAAAAATTGTTTTGTGCAAGGGCAACGTCGAAGCCACCGGCGACGTGGCGTACTTGCCGCTGTATATGGCAATGCTGCTGTAAGCCAAAGTCAGCGGCGGGGCCATGCTAGGCGGCGGGACCATGCTGGGCGCCGCCGCTACCCTTTGACGCTTCCCAAAGTCAGGCCCGCCGTAAAGTAGCGCTGGAGGAACGGGTAGAAAATCATCAGCGGTATTATGGAAATGAAAATCTGCGCTGCCTTCAAATTGGTTTCGTTCACCGTCATCAGCATAATCGCGTCCAAATCCGAAAAATCCTGGATCGTCCTCGCAACCACCAATGTCTGCAAAGTTGAAGTCCACGGGCAGCAGGAACACGCGGTTGGCAATGATGGCGCTGGACGAGCTCAGCGAATAGGCAAGCAAATTGACGAGCGGAATCAGGCAGCTGGCGGTGACAGCCGATACAAGCGCGACGTTGAATATCTGAAATGCCATGCGGCTTTTTGATTTCTTCAAAGTTTGTCGCCTCCTACCATACTTTGTAGCCCGCGTATTTGTCCGCCAGCCTGTATCCGGTCAGCACCAAAACGCAGGACACGCTGCTGCGAAGCAGGCTTGCCACGGCCGACAGGGAATATTGGCGGTTTACGAGGCCCAGCCGGTACACCATCGTGTCGATCACGTCGCCGGTTTCGTACACGGCGGGGCTGTATAGGTTGAAAATCTGGTCGAAGCCGGCGTTGAGTATCTTGCCGATGGCAAGGATGGTCATCAGGGCGATGAACGGGGCGATGCCCGGCAGGGTTATGTGCAGCGCCTGCCTGAGCCGCCCCGCCCCGTCCACCTGCGCCGCCTCGTACAGGGTGGGATCCAGGCTGGTGAGGGCCGCGAGATAAATGATGGTGTTGTAGCCAAAGTTTTTCCAGATGTCGCTGACGATCATGGTCTGCCGGAACGAGTCGTTGGAGCCCAGAAAGTAGATCGGCTCCCTGATTGCGCCCACGCTCATCAGCACTGTGTTCAAAATGCCGGGGGGCGAGCCGGCGCTGCCCGGCGACAGAAAGCGAATCAAGATGCCGGCAAGGATCACCCACGACAGGAAAAATGGCAAGTAAGTGACAGTCTGCACCATGCGCTTGAACGGCTTGGCGCCAATCTCGTTGAGCAGCAGCGCGAAGGTTATCGGTATGGCGAGGTTTCCGGCCACCTTGCTGACCGCGATGATAAGCGTGTTGCGGACAGCGGGCCACACGTCGGGAGATCTGAAAAGGCGCTCAAAATTTCGCAGGCCGGCAAATTTCGAGCCAAAAAAGCCGGTCGCGGGCTGAAAATCCTGAAACGCCATCAGTACGCCCGCAGGGATGGGGAGTATCAGGTAGACGAGCAATATACTGACCGGGATGAACAGCATGGCATGGAAAAAGATTCGATCGCCACGCCCTTTTGACGATGCGTATTTCATAAGGCGCCTCCAAAAGCTGACATCACTGCGCGTCCGCCCAAGCCTGCGCGTCCGCGACGACCTCCGTGCCGCCGAGCTTGCGCCAGTTTTCGAGGAAGCTGTCATAGGTGTCCGCGCTCTCTCCGGTGATGATCTTTACGATGGTCTCCGCAGTGAGCTTTTTCAGCGTCGGGGCAAATTCCGCCATATTCTTGGTGGGGCCAGTGCTGTACGCCGAATACACAAACTGATCCGCCTTGATCAGCTTGTCCAGCGCCGCGTATGAACCCTGCGGATCGGCGAACACGGTGTACCGCTGTATCCCCATGGCGGTCATGCCGTCGTCAAGATCCACCGCGCCAGCGGCCAACGTGTCCAAATACTGCACGATCGGCTTGTAATAGCTTGCCTGCTCCGTGCTCAGGCCGCTGGGATCGCGCTTTTCGACGGCGGGATATACTGTTTTGAAGACATCGTAGTTTTTGAATGGCATGCCCGAAATATTTGTCAGGGCGCATTTCCACCCGCTGGACGCATCGCCGATGCCCGCATATTTGTTGTACTCGTCGTCGCTCTCTGGGAAGCACATCTTCTGTATGCTCAGGTTCATCAGCTTGATCAGCGCTTCGGGATTTTCGCACTTGCTGCTCATCATGAACACGCTTTCAATGGAGGCCTTGAGGAACGGGCGGCTGCCGCCCTGGCCCAATCCGTCGGGGATGGGGCCGGAAGTGACATGCGCATCCATAAAGCCGGCCCTCATCAAGTCGGTGGATGGCTGCATGGCGCCCCACATGGGGCCGAACCAAATGCCGCAGCGGCCGGAGCCGGCCTCCTCGAAGACCTTTTGGCTGTCCATCGTTATGAAGTCTTTGGCCAGGGAGCCGTCCTTATACATTTCCTGCAGGAAGACGAGCGCCTTTTTCATTCCCTCGGCATTGGCGCCGCCCCAAGCGACCTTGCCGTCGCTCCCCTCAATAAAAGCCATGGCGTCCGGGCCGGGATATGCGCCGAATGCGTAGAACGGCGCGTTGGCGTCCCCCATTCCGCCCGTAAAGACATCCACCCCGTCGATGGCAAGCCCGTATGTGTCATTGGCGCCGTTGCCGTCCGGGTCGCTGTAGGTAAACGCGCGCGCGACTTCCATGAGCTCGTCCATGGTCGCGGGCATCCCAAGGCCCAGCCTGTCCAGCCAGTCCTGCCGGACGAACATCATCGGGAGAGCGTCGTAGGCATTGCTCAGCCGGGGAAGGCCGTACAGGCGGCCGTCAATCGTCAACGTGCCCAGCATCCTGCCGCCGTCGGAATTGAGATATGCCCTCAGCTCGTCGGTCGCGTATTCCTCGAACGCATCCCTTCCCGTTGTCCTCCACATGGATCAGGAGCGCGCCGCCGTCTTCCTGGCAGGACACCTGCAGCAGGCCGTCCTTGATCGTGTTTTCGAGCCCATGCTCAAACGCGTTCTCCAGCA
>JAISFK010000115.1 GCA_031263625.1 Clostridiales bacterium | reverse complement strand
TCTGTGTACCCATCCCTGTCATGCTCATAATCTTGAAATAGCCTGCGCTTCAATTCGGCGTATTCGGCAGCGGCTCCGGGGCGGGCTATCAGATAATCCCTGAACAGCAATTCGTCGTGGTCGCCGGGATACACCACATGGATATGGTAAACCTTCTCGGCGAACCCGTTAGCCAAATAGCCTTTTATGAACGTTAAATGCGGCGGCGGGGTCGGCATGGTCAATCCCGCTCCGCTTAAACAGATGTATTCCGGCGACGGCAAAGCGTTGATCAGCTTATCAATGTCGGTGGTTTCGTTGATTTCAAGCAGAATGTCAATGGTGGGTTTCGCCGTTAAACCCGGAACAGAGGTGCTTCCGCAATGATTGATTCGCGCGATGTTTTCGATGCCGATTAACTGTTCAAGCTTATCCTTTTCTTCCGCGAACCATTCCGGCCAAGCGGAATTATATTCGCTCAAAACAATGGGATATATGCGAACTTGCCGCTCCGCGTCAGTTTCAAGAACTCGTTCCGCCATTTCATCTATCGCGGAATCCCAATTTTCCAGTGAAATATTGAAGACGCCATATTGGATGGATAAGCGCTGCATTGCGGCAATGTCCATTCGTTCGCGTTTTTCCCAAAACTGTATTTGAGCGCTTGACGGAGGAGCTTTCTTTCGGCTTGTCTGCGCTTTGCGCAATCGCTCGGCTACGCTATCGCTTGACAGATAAAGAAGCTGCGGGCGAAAACGCTCGACAGTTTCAACAAGAGCGTTAATATGGGAGACAACTTGGTCGCAGGAAGCGTTGTAATTGCGCATCATGTCATTGACGGGATGATGAAGCATGGAACCGTCAAAAATCAAATAATCGAGATGGCTGTGCCTGTCTGCCTTATGCGCGAATTGCTCCCAAACAGATTTGTACACGCGGGCATATTCTGAAACGGGGACAATATTGCTCGGGCAGAAGACAAACTCATGTTCGCGAAACACATTGAGCAACGGTTCGGGAAACAAAGGCGTTTCCCTATTGCGGTATCGAACCAGCCTTATATCTCCGGCGGCGATTGCGCGATTTTCAATATCCTTGGAACATTCGCCATGCTTTGCAAGCAAATCGGCATACTCGTCTTGTTTGAAATACGCCGTGCAATAAAAATCAATGGGGTTAGCAAAATCGCCTTCGAAATAACAATCGGCGGCAAAACCCATATTTCGCAATTTATCGCGCAGTTTTCCCGTCATCGTCGTCTTGCCAACGCCCGAAACGCCTTCGACGAATATAAGCCGCATTGTGTTCTCGTCCCCCCCTCGCGCGCTGCTCCCGCCAATCTGTGCAACATCTATGTTTTATTTCATATGATACCGCAAAACCATGGACATTCCAAGAGTGATTTGCGGACGCGCAGGCGAACGCTAGGGCGAACACTAGGACGACTGCGCGGGCGAACGCACCATGGATGCGCCATGTCACACTTCTTGACTTCTTAACTACTTAAAATACTCAAAGATATATGGTACTATGTTGTTATACTGACGAGCATTTGAATTTTCCATTAACGCGAGTCAGTAATACTCGTTTCCTCTGTCCGACCGCAAATTGCGGTCGGAATTTCCAATCGAACACGAGTATATCTGGAAAGCGCGGCGAAAAAACTGGAGGAAATGTAGCGTGAAAAATTTTAACGTAGCTCTATTGCAGTTGCTGCCCGCAGGCTCGCAGGAAGAAAACCTCCGCAAAGGGCTGGAATACTGCAAAAAGGCAAAGCAAGCGGGCGCGGACATCGCTTTGTTTCCCGAAATGTGGAACATAGGCTACAGGCTCACCCCAAACCGCGAAGAAACCGAAAGGAACGCCATCGGTTTGGACAGCGACTATATCGCCCGGTTTCGGGCGCTCGCAAAAGAACAGAACATGGCCGTCGCCGTCACCTTTTTGGAGAAGCGTGGCTCGCAACCGCGAAACAGCGTCATGGTAATCGGGCGGAGCGGGAACACCGTTTTGCAGTACGCAAAGGTCCACACTTGCGTATTCGACCCCACAGAGCGGCAGTTGGGCGCCGGCGATGATTTTTATGTGGCCAATTTGGATACGGAAAACGGCATAGTCAAGATAGGCGCGATGATATGCTATGACCGGGAGTTTCCCGAAAGCGCGAGAATCCTCATGCTGGGCGGCGCGGAAGTCATCCTCGTGCCAAATGCCTGCCCGATGGAGATTAACCGTTTGTCGCAGCTCCGCGCCAGATCATTTGAGAACATGGTGGGCATCGCCACCGCTAATTATCCGCATGGCCAGCCGGATTGCAACGGCCATTCGTCCGCTTTTGACGGGATT
This sequence comes from Clostridiales bacterium, assembly GCA_031263625.1. Lineage (GTDB taxonomy): Bacteria > Bacillota > Clostridia > WRLR01 > WRLR01 > JAISFK01. The sequence goes on along the minus strand of JAISFK010000115.1, from coordinate 2,983 downwards.
GCCTATCGACAGTCGGATGGCGGCGGTTCCCGCGACACGCTGATTATTGAAGCTGGCGAAGCCGAGGGGATATATATGGCCAGTTTTCCGATGGACGAGCTGCGCGACTACAGAAAGCGCGAGGCGCACGGAAACGCATACCGACGGCCGAGGGCATACCATGCGCTTGTCAGCGAAGAAAAAGCCGAGCCGTTTATCCGGGATGATGGGCATGGGCAAGGCCGAAAGGAATGAAATCCGCTCCGCGCCGGCGCATGACGGATTGCAGCTTGCATTTGGCCGTTCCGCAACTGGGCCATGCCTTGGGCCAGCTCCAGCCGTGGGGCGCCGGGCGGCGCAGCGCTGGGCGCGGCCGGTGCCCGCTCGGTGTCGGTGCCAACGCTTCGGACAAATCCGAGTGGCTTTGGCAACTGGGCCATGTCCTGGGCCAGCTCCAGCCATGCGGCCGGGCGGCGGGGCTAGGCGCGGCCCAACGGGGCTTGAAGCGGGCGGCGGGCTGGGCGCGGCGCCGGCGTCGCGCCGGCGTCGCGCTGACGTTGCGCCTCAGCCCCCCAGGTCGAACGGTTTTAGCAGCTTGTCCACTTCGGCGGCGTTGGCGCCCATGCCTACCTGGACTTTTGAAAAGGCCCAGCCCTCGATGGCGCCGGGATCGGCGCCGGCCATGATGAACGGCTCCGGATCCAGCACGAACACGATGTCCTTGTCCTGGTTTTCGCCCGTCTGCGTGTTCGCGGCCATGTCCTTCGCCCACTCAAACATGTTGCCGCCGCCTAGATCCACGTTGAAGTGGTCCATCGCGGCGTGGAAGCCGATCGCGCCGCCGTGCAGGGCCGCGATCTGCCCGAACGCGTCGAGCGGGGTCGGCTCGCCGTCGTATTTTGGCGCCTCGTCGCCCAGTTTCGCGCCCACGAGGATCGAGCTGCCGTCGAACGATATGCCGCCGTCCGGCAGGCTGCCGGATGGCAGATTGCCAGCGGGCAGCAAGTCCGTGTCCAGCCCGGCGTCTATGAACGGCTGCGCGTCCAGCGCGAGCATTATGTCGCATGATGGGCTGTTGCTGTAGTTTTCGCTCCAAGCGAACCTGGCAGAGCCGTCCGGCGCGGCGAGCGCCCAGCCGCCGATTGCCTCGTCGCGGCTGACGTTGCCGGGGGCCGCGTCCAGCACGTTGCCGAAGGCCGCGACGGACTCTTTGCCCACCACGTCCAGCTGCCCGCCCAGCGCCGCGCAGCCCGACGCCAGGAGCGCGGCAGCGGCGATCGCGGCTGCCATAAGCGCGGCGGCCGCGCGCCTGCCCGTCCCGCGCCATGCCGTTGGGCTCCTGCCCGCCCCGCGCCCTGCCGCCTTGCGTCCTGCCGTTGCGCTCCCGCCCGCTTCGGGGCCGCCTGCCTTGCGCCCGGCGGGCGCATATCTGTGGCCAGCACGGCCGCAGGCGGCGTGGTTACGGTCGGCTTGGCCACAACTGGCATGGCTGTGGCCAACGCAGCCGCGGCTGGCACATTTGAGGCCGTTTCGGATTTGGCCATGTTGGGCATAACTCGTGTGATTGCAACTGGCATGTGTACGGAGCGCGCCCGTCTGGCCAGCGCCCGTCCCGCGCCTTGCCGCCTTGCGCCTGTCACCCGCCTCGTGCTTATCTGTTGTGCGCCCGGCGGGCGCCGCCCCCGGCGCGTTTGCCATGCTTGCCGCGGATTGCCTGAACGTCGTCATGCGGCGCTCCTTTCCCCGTCGCGGGCGCTCTTTTCGCCGCCATGGGCGGCGGCCTGCGGCCGGCTTTCAACTTTGAAGCGCTTCAGGCGCAGCGCGTTCGTCAGAACCGAAACGGAGCTGAGGCTCATCGCGCCGGCCGCGAAAATCGGATTCAGCAGCGGGCCGCCGAGCAGGTACAGCGCGCCGGCCGCGATGGGGATGCCGACCACGTTGTACCCGAACGCCCAGAACAGGTTCTGCTTGATGTTGCGTATCGTGCGCTTGCTCAGGCTGATCACCGTCGGCACGTCCATCAGGTCGCTGCGCTTGCGCACGACGTCCGCAGACTCCATGGCCACGTCCGGGCCGGAGCCGATGGCGATGCCGATGATGGCCGGCGCCAGCGCCGGCGCGTCGTTGATCCCGTCGCCCACCATGGCGACCTTGCGCCCCTCGCCCTGCAGCTTTTTGATCTCGCTGGACTTGTCCTGCGGCAGCACCTCGGAGAGCACGCGGTCTATCCCGACCTGCCTCGCTATGGCGGCGGCGGTCTTTTTGTTGTCGCCCGTGATCATGGCGACCTCCACGCCCATCTCGCGCAGCCTGGCGATGGCCGCCCCGCTGCTCGGCTTCACGACGTCGGCCACCGCTATGATGCCCGCGAGCCGCCCGTCAATCGCCACGTATATCGGCGTCTTGCCCTCCCCAGCGAGCCGGTCGGCGGCTTTTTCGAGCCCGGCCAGCGATATGCCGCTCTCGTCCATCAGCTTGCGGTTCCCGGCGAGCACGGCGGAGTTCCCGATATCCGCCTCAATGCCGCGCCCCGTCAGGGAATTGAAGCGCTGGACGTCCAACAGCCTGATCCCCCGATCTTGCGCGCCGAGCACGATGGCCTGCCCAAGCGGGTGCTCGGAGCCGTGCTCGGCGGAGGCCGCGATCTGCAGCAGCGAGTCCGCGCCGAGCCTGTATGCGCCCGCGCCGCCGCCCATGCCAGCGCCATCCTCGCCGGTGCCAGCGCCATCGCCCGCGCCGCCGGCTGTTCCCGCGCCGCGCCCGCCATTTCCATCGGTAGCGCCGCCCTCGCCCGCGCCGCTCTCGGCGCCGCCGCCATCAGCCGCGCCCCCGCCATCTCCCGCGCCCCCGCCGGCCACAGTTGCGGCGCCTTCCGCGCCGGAGTCCCCGCCGGCCGCCAGCACGTCCGTGACAGCCGGCTTGCCCTCCGTGATCGTGCCCGTCTTGTCGAGCACGACGGTGTTTATCCTGTGCGCCGTCTCCAGCGCCTCCCCGCCCTTTATGA
>JAISFK010000094.1 GCA_031263625.1 Clostridiales bacterium | reverse complement strand
GCCGCCGCGCCTCGGCCAGCCCGAGCGCCTTGCCGTAGAATTGCAGGCTCCTGTCGATGTCGGTGACATTGAGGTTCACATGGTTGATTGCGAATTTCATAATAATTCAGCGCTCCTTTCCGCAGCAGTTCCCGTTCCGCTGCCCAGCCGCGTTTGGCGCTCCTGCTCTTGCGCGCCTCGAGGGCGCGCCGAAGACAGCGCGCGGGGCGCAGGCTTTCAGCCATATGCCTGTGGGCGGCCGCGTTTGTGGCTTAATGGATGCGGCGAACTGAAATCTCATTGCGGCTTCACAGCGGCCGCGCCGCGGATTCACCGCGTTTCGTACTGGATTTTCGCGACCTCAATGGTATTTACGCCCACGCACTCAGCCAGCGCTTCGTCGAACAGCGCGATATTGTGCCCGCCCTCCATGAGCGCGCTCGCGTACTCGACCCCGTCGTAGCCCTGGCTCTTGATGAACTCCGCGATGTACTGGGTGGGCAGGTACTCGATGGGGCTGTCGCTTCGCCGGAGCGGCTTGGCTATCTCAGCCGCGATTTCCTGGAACACCTTCCTGTTCGCCGCGTATTTCTCAAGCTCGCCCTGGTACAGGAACGGGCTTGTGCCGGATATCCCGGACAGATTGACGACCTTGACGTCCCTGGCCGCTCTGAACCTCCCGACTGCGACGTAGTCGAACGTGTTCGCCCGGACTTCGCTCAGCGCGGTCCTGTCGTCCGAGGCCATGTACAGGACGCCGATGCCCTCCGGGTTTATGCGGCCCGCCGACCGCTTGCCGGGCGGCGGCGCGCCCATTTCGCCCGCGGCGAAGCCGCCCCTGCCGCGCGCGATTCTCGCGCGGTAGAACTCTGTCCCCGCGACGTGCCGCCTCGCTATTTTTGTCAAAAACGAAGCGAACGCGTCGGCGTTGAACATGCCGCTGTGAAAACGGTTTTTGTATTTTATGGATTCGGCAAACTGCTCCCAGCGCCGCCCGCGCACGACCCCGAACTCGCTCAAAAAATCCTCGTCGAGAAGTTGCGGGATTGCCACGCCCTTCGCAAAAATATCGGCGCCGGGGCTTAGGCCTATGGCCGAGCCGCACAGGTCGGCCGCCAGCGCCTGTATCGTGGCCGCCCCCGCGCTGAAAATGTCCCAGTCGTCGTGGAGGGCCGCCCGGAGCGGCTTGGCGCCCGCCGAATCCGACACGGAGTATATCTGGACCAGGCCGGCAACCGCGTCGGCTATGGGGTTGGGGCGCGCCGAAACGTCGCATACGGCGACATTCCTGTGGGAGCAGTAGTCGCAGTCGCCGATCGCGCCCAGATTCTCTATCGCGCGCCGGATGTAAACATCCTTGAAGCACTCAACGCAGCATTTCATCCGCCCATGCCTCCATCTATGCCTCCGCCGCGCGCGCCGAGGTATTTGCCGACCAGCTCCAGGTGATGCATTATGGACAGCTTCTTGACAGTCGGAAGCCCCGGGTAGTAGCCGTCTTCGGCGTAGCCGAGCAGCGCGCGCATCGCGGCCGTCAGCTGCCGCGCCCGCCCGGCGGCATCGCGCCCGGCGGCTTCGTGCCAGCGCTTGAGCTTCATGGCGGCTTCGTGAAATTTGCCCGCGACGTCCGAGATGTCGTCGTTGGTGTCGGACACGAAATGCCGAACCCTCAGCGTGTTTTCGGCGCTGCCGCCGTCGGCGAAATACACGATGTGGATGGCCACGGCCCGCGGGGCGAACCCGCTCTCGTCGTATTCGTCGCCGACGATGGAGTAGTCGCCGAACCCGACAAACCCCTCCTCGCTGAAATAGAGATGGTCGTCGGAGTAAAATTCGTCCTCCCGCTTGAGGTAGTCCGCGTTCTTTTCCCGCTTCCTGAATTTATCCTCAAACATCGCCCTGTTTTCGCCGACGGCGCGCCGAATCGCCCGCTCGCCCCTCGGGAACAGCGTGAACCTGGGCGGCTCGCCGCCAAACAGGCTGCGGTACTGGCCAAGAAAGTCGCGGCTGTCCATCAGGGCCAGCGCGCCGCCCGCCGGCATGTTTTTCGCGGACAGCGCGGCCATCGCGCCTGCCGCGCCCTCGCCCATGATCACGGCCGGAATGACCGAGCCCGATATAAATGGCAGCACCGCGCCGGCGGCCGAGCCGGCGGCAGGCGATCCGGCGGCAGCTGCCGCGCCAGTTGCCGCGCCAGCCATAAGCAATCCGGCAGTAGCTGTTGCGCCAACCGTTGCGCCAGCCGCAACCGATCCGGCAGTATCAACCGCGCCAGTTGCCGCGCCGATAGCCGCGCTGGCGGCCGACCCAGCTGCCGCGCCCGCCGTAGCCGCAACGCCAGCCGCAACGCCAGCCGCAACGCCAGCCGTGGCATCGGCAGCCGCGCCCGCAAGCGAGCCATCCGCAGCCGCACCAGCAGCAGCGCCGCTGGTCAGCTCTCCGACAGCGGGGTTCAGGATAAGCGCAAGCGGCTGCTTTTTGTCCGCGAACAGCTTTACCGTGCCGCTAAAAGTCGGGGTCAGCTTTATCGGCTCGACCACGGGGATGACGCGGCCGCCGAGCAGGCCGCCCTGCGCCAGCTCGCGCAGCGCGAGCAGCTCATACTGTCTGCCCCTGAAATAGGGAAAATACATCTTGCCGCCCCCTGTAGTTTGATTGAAGCAATTTTTCGAGCTGCGGCAATTTCCGCGACAGCCCGGCGAAATACACCGCCGATTTCAGCTCGGGCTGTATCCTCTCAAAAGCGGCCCTGGAAATTTCGTTGCGCTTTTTAAGCTCCCCAAACGCCATGCCCTGCGCCTCCTTGATCGGCATTTGCCTGAACCGCTCCAGGCAGGCGCGAAA
>JAISFK010000071.1 GCA_031263625.1 Clostridiales bacterium | reverse complement strand
CGCGCCACTGCGTAATTGTGCTCCATATCCAACTGGGCTATTCGCCGCGAGCGGAACAGCGCCCGCTCGCGTTCATCCCGGCTTATGCTTGCCAACAACTCTGTAGCCATCCGAATATCCTCCCTTGCCGCGTTCAGTTTGTTTAGTATGTCCCGGCACTTTGGATTATCGGCGCATCCGAAAAACACGCACCACTGCTCTAGCCGGGTCATGTCTTTTACTGGTTTCTTCAATACCTCGCCCAGTTTCGTCAGCTCGATGAATACTATGCCGACGTCGTTCGCGAGCTCTGCGCCGTCCGCGTCGCGGAAGCTGAACCGGCGTATGAAGTCCGTGCGCTTTGGGAACACCGCGTACCCGCAGAACGTGATCTGAAAGCTCTGCTCGAAATCGCTGTAAGCCGTACCGCGCCCCGGCTGATCCGCATACAGGTCGCAAACGCCGCGTATCGCGCGGCTTTTGATGTTCCGATGCTCCGTCTCGGCGTTGTCGCCTTTCATCGGCTCGGCCTGCATCTCGGCCGCGATTTGCTTGCCGCTGTCAGCGACGGCGCAGCAGTTCACGTCAAAACGCTGCTGTTTTTCGTTAATGTCCGAGATCGGCGGCTCGACGTTGCGCACCTCGACGCTGACGAATTGCATATCCAGCACGTCGGACATAACGCCGCGCAGAACCGGCTCGCCGTCCGGGTGCGTCATAAGGCTCTTGAATACTCTGTCGTCAGACGGCGGCAGTATTTCAGGGATTACAATATTTTCGGTCATCGCGCTTACCGCCTTTCACGATTCCATTATACAACGCTGGCGCGAGAGTTCCAAGAGGGGATTGCGGGCCAAACGCATAAAACTCTGGGCAAAACCCTGGGCAAACCTTGAAAATGCCTGAAAAAGCCTGAAAGCCTGACAGTGTTGGGCAAGCGCCGGGAGCGTTTTTTGCCCGCGCCCCTTTTGTTAACAATTTGTAAACAATATGCAAACGCGCGTGCGGCGGGCCAAATTTGCGTTTGAAACAATCCCATAATGATAAAAATGAATAAGCAGCCAGGATGGCAGATATATTCGCGAGTGTCGCGCGGCGCGGCGCCGCGCAAACAATTTTTGAAAGGAGCAAAATGGTGCAGGTGGCCCCGGCGACGGGCCTAGGGGCGCTGCATTGTCCGTATCCGCTCATGAAAAGCTGGGGGTTTGAAGCAAAGGCAAAGGCAACGGAAAGAGCAACAGGAAATGCGACGGAAAAGGCGACGGCAGGGGCAGGCGCAGGGCCGGGGGCAAGGGCCGGAACAGGGCCGGCGGGGGCCGGCGGGGGCCGGTGGAGGCTGGCGGGCGCCGGCGGCCGCAGGCTGCTGGCCGCGATTCTGCCGCTGGCGCTGCTGGTCGCGCTCGTGCTGCCGCCCGGAATTGTCGGGACGGCGGCGCAGGCAGGCGGCGGCTACACCGTCGCGCTCAAATACAGGGACGACATCCAGCTCAAGTATCTCGTGTCGCACGCGCCCGGCGAGATAGACACGACGGTGGGCGACATACATCTGGGCGGCGTGCTGGACGGGACGCGGAAGATAGTGAACCAGATCTACTGCGTGGATCCCGCAGTGCCGTTCCACTCCTACGTCGTGGCGCACGGCTCGACGGCCGGCGGGGACACCGTTGGCGGGTATGAGGCCGTCGCGGGCTGGAATCTGTCGGACATGGCCCGCGAGAAGCTCGACCAGCTGGTCTGGCTCACAAAAAACGGCTACTCCGACGACATTGTCGGAGGGGGGGCAAAGCCCAGCCTGGCCGCGCTGCAGGCCAGATACCCGAAATCGGTGCTCGTCGGCAGGGGCCTGCTGGGGGCGGGCAACACCGCCGAGATAAATGACACGATCGCGATAATGGCGACGAAGATCATCATCTGGCAGGTGCTTGACAACACGGTGGCGATACTGGGCACGAGCCTCGTGCCGTCGGATCCGTCCAAGGCCACCGCGCTCCAGCGCGACAGGCAGCTGCTCATGTACGCGCTCGCTCGCGCGATGCAGGAGGACGCGAACGCGTATGCCGCCGGCACGGGCGACCCGCGCTATGACTACACGCGCATGGAGCTTGACATAAACGCCAGCCTAGCCTCAGCGGACTACTTGGCGGGTGACGGCTACATATATTATGGGCCGCTTGCGCTTGATGCGCGCGTGCTCAATTCCGGAGGCGACGACGGGGCGCTCGCGGGCGCGTTCATCAAGATCGGCGGCGCGGGCGGCGACGCCGTGCGCGTCGTCACCGTTCTGGGCGACCCGGACTCGGAGCTGGAGACAAAGTCCATGTCAGCCGAGTTTGAGCACAGCGGCGACGGCTACTGGCTCGACGCGAACGAGTTCGGCGGCAGCGGCATGAGGAGCGCCAACTTTTATCTCAAGATCCCCGAAAGCCGTGGGAACGCGGACGGGCTGGTCGCGCACGCGATGGCCAAGGTCGTCGGGGCGACATACGCGGTGGGCACGCCGATGATATTCGTGCACGACAACGCGCAGGGCGTTCAGGACTGGCACGAGGTGCAGGCGTTCATGGGCATTTCGTCCGTGCCGCTCTCTGCCGTGCTGTACGCCGAGGCGAGCGCGCTCGTGACCGACAGCGGGCCGCAGCCGGGGATACTGACCGTCAGAAAAATCGTGGCGAACCCGATATCGGCCGACGCGGCAAGGGACTTCGGCTTCGCCGTGACGACCAGCGGCAACGAGATCCCCGTCGAGCTGGTCACGACGGGGGAGGGCGCGAACATCAGCGGCGCATCGAACGTGAGCGGGAACAGGTTCACGCTGTGCTCCGGCCAGCAGGCCAAGCTGACGTTGCCCCACGGCTTGTACACGGTCACGGAAACGGACATCGACGCTGCCTATACCCTGACCGTGAGCGGCGACGGCTCGGCCGCGCCCGCGCAGGAGGGGCCGGGCGCCTGGACGGTGGACGTTTCGGCCGCCCCGGCCGCCCCGGCCGCCCTTACATTCCAAAACGCGCGCAGCCTGGGCAAGGCCGCGCTGGCCGTGACGAAGATGGTTTCGAGCGGGGTCGCCGAGCAGAAGCTGCGCTCGTATGAGTTTGAGCTAAGCGGCGGCAATCTGTCCGGAGTCGAGTCGAACGTCAAGTTTACGTCCGGGGGTGGCGCCATAGCGTTCTCGCTCGCAAACGGGCAGACCGCGTTCTTCTACGGGCTGGATCCGGGAAGCTACAAAGTGCGGGAGACGTCGGCGCTGAGCGCCTGCACGACCACTGTATACGTCGGCGACGTCGAGCAGCCGGCGGCGGCGCCAGGCGAGATCCCGACAGCGTCCGTCTACCTTGCGCTGGACGACCCGGCGCAGAGCGTCGTGTTCGACAACAAGTTCCAGACGGGCAGCATAAAGGTGACGAAAGAGGCTGAATACATAGGCGGCTCGCCGCTCGTGGAGCCGCTGGCGTCGCGGTCGTACATGTTCCAGCTGACGGACTCGGCTTACATGCCGGTTGACCTGAGCGGGCGCTCGGACGTGTCCGGCACGGCTGGCGGCCTGTTCAGCCTGCAAGCGGGCGATTTTGTTGAGTTTGACAGGCTTCCGCTCGGCGACTACATCGTGACGGAGGCTGCGGCGGGCGCCAGCAACGGCGCGGGCGAGGAGCCATACATGCGCTCTTACAGCCTGGATTCGGCGGGCGGGGGCGAGTTCCTGGCCGGCTACGCCGCGAACCTCAAGCTGGGCGCGGCCCCAGAGCAGGCACAGGCGCAGGAGACCGTCGAGTTCAAGAATCTTTACAAGCCGGCAGAATTGCTTACAAACCTGATCGTGTCTAAGATGGCGGTAGACATAACGCAGGAGCATTACAAGGACGTGTACACGTTCAGGCTTGAGCTGAAGGGCGCGTCCGGCGACTACGCTCCGGTGGATCTGAGCGACAAGCTGTTCGACGCGCGCAAGCTCGCGGAGGGGAACGCGGCCGCGCAGAGCGCCGCCGCGACATTGGGGACGCTGGCGGAGGCGGGCGTCGCGGATCTGCCGAACGGCATATTCGTGCTCGCGAACGGCGGGACGGCATACTTCACCGGCCTGCAGCTGGGCGTCTACAGACTCGTGGAGCTGTTCGCGGACGACTTTGACACGCATTACCTGATCGGCGACGACAACACGCTGAGCGCGGCGGAAGACAGGGGCGTGGTAATTGATTTGAGCAGCGACGACATCGGCGTGTTCGTGGAGGTCGTAAACGAGCACAAGGAGCCGCCGGAGGAGCCGCTGGGGCCTACGCCTACACCGACGCCTACGCCTACACCGACGCCGACTCCCACGCCGACCCCGACGCCGGATGAGGAAACGGACTCGCCCCCGCCGGATGATGAGACGAACACGCCTACGCCAACGCCGACGCCCACGCCGTCGCCGGACACGCCCGCTCCGAACAGCGGCAACCCGCCGCCCGGATCGGCCACGCAGATAACCCCGGCGCCGACGCCGAGCGAGCCGGAAGGCCCGGATGCCGGCGCCACGCCGACGCCCGCGCCTTCGCCGCTGGCGCCGATCGAACCGAGAACGCCGGACGCGCCGGGCGATTCGACGCCGCCCGCAGACGCTCCCGATACGCCAGACACGCCAGACACGCCTGATGTGCCGGACGCGCCTGAAACACCCGTGCCTTCGCAGCCAGCGCCCCCGGCGTTCCCCGGAGGCAAGACGGGCGACGCGGGCGCCGCCGCGTTGCCGTGGCTGGCGGCCGGAGGCGGCAGCGCTTTGGCCGGCCTGCTTCTGGCGCTGCGCAAAAAGAGGCGGTAGACGGGACAATGGACAACAAGCTCTGCTCCAAGCCCAAGCTCGGCTTCGCCGCCGGGCTTGGGCGCGGGCTCGCGGCCAGACTCAAGCGCGGGGTCGCGGCCAGATTCGGGCTCGGCGCCAAGCTCAGGGCCAGGCTGAAGCCCGCGCTGATATGCGCGCTCGCGCTCGCGTTGCTGGCTTGCGCCGCAAAAGCGGGCGCGATCCTGCTGGACTACCGCCGCGCGGCGCAACTGTACGACGGCCTGCGCGACCGCGTGTTCTTCGCGCAGCCGCCCCAGGCCGCTGAGGCTGGCGGCGCGGCTGCGGCAGGCGGCGCAGATTACATGGGCGACACGGGCGACGGCGGGCTGCGGAACGGGCAGCCTCTGGCCGACGCGCCGAGAGGCGACGTGCTTTTGGCGGATCCGCAGCCGCCGGATGGCCAGCCGGGCGGGCGGGCGCCCGCAGGCGCCGATGGCGCCGATGCGGAGGGCGCACGGGCCGGACGCGCGGGCGCGGCCGGGCAGGGCGGCGCCGGAGGCACAGCTGGGGGCGATGCCGCCAATGGCGGCTTGGGCGGCTCAGGCGGCGGCGCCCGCGAAGCCGGCGTCAGCGGCTCAGACGGTAGCCTGAGCGGCGGCGCGCAAAACGCGCCCGGATCCGCCGCGCCAGCGGCGCCGGCAGCATCGGCCGAGCCGGCGGCGCCAGCCGCAGACGGCCTGGAGCCCGAATCCGAACGCGCCGCGCAAGCCGAGCCAGTGGCATCAGCCGCGCCCGCGCCAACGCCGGAACCCGTGCCGGCGGCATACGACATGGTATACGTGGACTTCGGCGCCCTGAAAGCGGAAAACCCCGACTGCGTCGGATGGCTCTGGATTGAGGGGCTGGACGTCAGCTACCCCGTCATGCAATCCGGCGACGACGGGAAGTATCTCGCGGTCGCGTTTGACGGCAGCCGCAGCGGCGGCGGCAGCCTGTTTCTCGACAGCAGGAACTCGCCCGGCTTTGGCGACCCGCACTCCATGATCTACGGGCACAACATGCTCGACAACTCCATGTTCGGCCGGCTGGACGAGTACGCGAGCCAGGAGCGGTTCGATCGGGATCCGTTCGTGTACCTGTTCACGCCGGAATGTTCCTATGTCTACCGAATCTTCTCCCACTACGTCACCACGATGGAGATGGACAGCTACCGCGCGGATTTTTCCGATGGGGACGGCTTTGCCGCCTACGTGGGGGCGCTCAGGCGCCATTCGTGGCTCAAGACCGGCGCGGCGCCGGAGGCGGCTGGTGCGGCCCGCGTGCTCACGCTCTCCACGTGCGTGGGCGACGACTACAGGCGCCGCGTCGTCCACGCCGCCCTGATAGGCTCGGCGCCCCCGCCCGCGCCGCCGCTATAGGGCCGTTTTCTACCACTTTCCGGGCCGTTTGCACCGCGAAGGTAAAAGATGGTTTTGCGAGGCATGGCATCAAAGCGCGCTATGCGGATGCGCCCATTGTTCGGCAACAACTGTAAAGTCGATAAATCGGCAAATCGATAAATCGACAAATCGATAAATCGCTCAAAATTCAAAATTCAAATGCTCGTCAGTATAAAAAAATATTCCTGACCGCAACAGAATATGCTATACTTTTGACTAATACTAATCCGCATTATACTCGTGTTCGATTGGAAATTCCGACCGCAATTTGCGGTCGGACAGAGGAAGCGAGTATTGCTGACTCGCGTTAATGGAAAATTCAAATGCGCGTCAGTATAAAAACGATAGTATAGTTATGAAGCATCGGCTCCTTGGCCCGGCAGCTTTCTTGCCGGCAGGCGGGCCGCGGAAAAAACAGATGAAGGCGGTGTTCTTATGCCAAAGTGCTATATCAAGGACTACCCGCGGCCGCAGTTTGTCCGCAGGGAGTGGGAGAATCTCAACGGCGAGTGGGATTTCGCCTTCGACGACGCGGACGCCGGCCTCAAGGGCGGGTGGCAGCTGGGCGGCTTCCCGGCCGATAGCAGGACTATCAAGGTGCCGTTCGCGCCTGAGTGCGCCGCGAGCGGCATCGGGGACGAGGCTTTTCACCCCGTCGCGTGGTACAGGCGCTCGCTGCCGGCCGCGCCGCCCGGCAGGCGGGCGGTGCTGCACTTCGAGGGCTGCGACTACGAGACGTCGGTCTGGGTGAACGGCCGCCTCGCCGGGACGCACCTCGGCGGCTACACGCGCTTCTCGTTCGACGTCACGGATCTTTTGAAGGGCGGCGACGGTGGCAGCGGCGGTAGCGGCGGCGGCAGCGCCAGTAACGGCGGCAGCGGCGGTAGCGGCGGCAGCGCCAATAACGGCAACGGCGGCGGCGAGAACGTGCTCGTCGTGCGCGCGGCAGACTCCGACAGCCTGGAGCAGCCGCGCGGCAAGCAGCGCTGGCGGCGCGAGAACTTCGGCTGCTGGTACGTCCAGACCACAGGGATTTGGAAGACCGTGTGGATGGAGTACAGGCCGCCGATCTGCGTCGAGAAGGTCAAGATGACGCCCTCGCTCGCCGAGGGGCTTTTGCGCGTGGAGTGGGACGTCAGCCCCGGCTGCCCGCTTTTCGGCGACGGGCTGGAGCTCGCCGCCGAGATAAGCTTCGAGGGGGCGCCCATACGCAGGGTCGCCTGCTCCGTGTCGCAGCCCCATGGCAGCCTGTGCGCGGACGTCCGGTCGGACAGCGCCATGACATGGGGGCTTCGCGCGTGGACGCCGGAGGATCCCGCGCTGTACGACATTGAGTTCAGCCTGCTCCACGGGGGCCGGCCCATCGACGCCGTCTCGTCCTATTTTGGGATGCGCGACATAAAGATAGCCGGCGGCCGTGTCCTGCTGAACGGCAGCCCGCTCTACCAGCGGCTCGTGCTGGATCAGGGCTACTGGCCGGACAGCCACATGACGCCGCCCGGAGAGGCCGCGCTCGCGGACGACATAGCGAAGATCAAGCGCCTCGGCTTCAACGGCGCGCGCAAGCACCAGAAGATCGAGGACGAGCGCTTCTTCTACCTGTGCGACGCGCTCGGCCTGCTCGCGTGGTGCGAGATGCCGTCCGCGTATGCCTTCGGGGACGGCATGGCCAGGGCGTTTGCCGGCGAGTGGCTCGCCGTCGTCGAGCAGCACTACAACCATCCGAGCGTCATCGCGTGGACGCCGTTCAACGAGTCGTGGGGGATCCCCGGCGTCAGCTCCAGCCGCGAGCAGCAGCACTTCACGCAGGCCGTCTGCCACCTGACGAAGGCGATCGACCCAATGCGTCCCGTCATCTCGAACGACGGCTGGGAGCACACGGTTTCCGACATACTGACGCTGCACGACTACGAGGAGTCGGGGGCGGCCTTCCTGCGGCGCTATGCGGGCAAGGAGGGCGCGGTGGGGCGCGGCAGCTTCCACAACGGCTTTAAGGCGCCATTCGCGGAGGGCTTCGAGTACGCTGGGCAGCCCGTGATCATAAGCGAGTTCGGCGGGATCGCCTACGCGTCCGGCACGGGCGGCGGCGCGTGGGGCTACGGCGCGGGCGCGGAGTCCGAGGAGGCGTTTTTGCGCAGGCTAGACGGCATCGCGAGCGCCATCGGCAGCCTGCCGTATGTGTGCGGCTACTGCTACACGCAGCTCACCGACGTCCAGCAGGAGGTCAACGGGCTGCTGGACGCGGGCAGGGAGTTCAAGGCGAGCTGCGAGGCGGTGCGCGCGATCAACGAGAAGCAGAACGGCGCGGCGCCGTAGCGCGGCAGTAGGAATGGGAGCGCGGCGCGGCAGCGCGATAGCGGGAATCCATAAATTTATATACAGGAGGTTATGTGGGCTTATGTCAGCAAATATTCCAAAGGTGAAGCTGGGCATCATATCGGTCAGCAGGGACTGCTTCGTGCTG
>JAISFK010000049.1 GCA_031263625.1 Clostridiales bacterium | reverse complement strand
CCACCTGCCCACGGGGGCGCGGTGTACTCCCGCGGCTGACTGGCGGGCGAGCATCGGCGGGGAGAGCTACATCGCCTCTTTCCACGAGCTGGCCAAGTCCAAGCTCAGGATCGTGTTCTACATCCCCGAAGCCCACGTCATGAAAAGCCTGGCCCAGTTTCAGGGCGTGCTGCAGGCGGCCATTCTGGCGATAGCTGTGTTCGGCGTGCTGCTCGCGTGGCTGCTGACAAGGCGGCAGTACGCGCCGCTGGGCCGGCTGCTCAGGCAGTTCTTCCCCGAGGGCGCGCCTTTGAAAAACGACGAGTACGCGCTGATTGCGCAGAAAGTGGAGGAAACGCGGCAACAGAACGAGCAGTTTCTGGAGGAGATTCGGAGCCAGTCCGCGCGCATCGTCAACGACGCGCTTCTCAGCCTTCTCACGCTGAGCCACACGATGAGCGCCCAGGACATCGGCGTCCTGCTGGGCATGTGCGGCCTGTCGTTTCCGGAGCCGAGGTTCCATGTGCTGTTCGTGAAAAATTGCGAACTGTGCGCGGGCGACGAGCCGTTTGGCGCCGCAGCCGCCGTATGCCGGCTCTCGTCCGCGGACATAGCCCTGATAGTCAACGACCGGCCCGAAAAGCGCGACATGCTCGCGGAGCTGCGGGCCGCCCTCCAGGCGCTCTGCGGCCGGCAGCCGCAGACTTTGGTCGGCATCAGCAGCGCGACATTCAGCATAGGCAGCCTGTCGGTGCGCTTTCACGAGGCGACGGTGGCAGCGAGCATGAGGGCCTGCGCGGGCGAAAACACTCTGATCACGTTTGAGGACGCCGCGCAGTCCGCGGCCAGCATCTACTATCCCATGGACAAGGAGGCCCAGGTGATGGCCGCGCTCCACGAGAGCGACTACGAGCGCTGCCGGGCGCTGCTTGCGGAGGTCAGAGCCGAGAACGAGGACAGGCGCCGCATCTCCCCCGTCATGATGCGCTACCTGTACCAGGCTTTCATCTCGACCGCGTACCGCGTCTACGACTCCCTGCAGCTGGAGGACAAAAGCCCGCTGTCAACGGCCTTGAAGGCCCTAGGCCCCTCTGTCGGCAGCAATGCGCTCTTTGAGGACATATTGGACATGTACCGGCTCACCTGCGACTTGATTCGCAAAAGCCACGACATGAAAAGCCTGCGCTTTGTCAACCACGTCGTGCGCTACATCCAGGAGCACTCGGACGACCCGTCGCTGTCCCTAGACGCGATAGCAAAGAAATTCGAGGTGTCCTACTATTATCTGTCCCACATGTTCAACGAGGCCACGGGACAGAGCTTCACCGACATTCTGAACAAGAGCCGCGTCAAGCGCGCCGTGTCGTTCTTGAGCGAAACCGGCGACACGATACAGGCGGTCGCCGAAAAGGCGGGCTTCACGAACCTCACCACATTCCTGCGGGCCTTTCGCAAGGAAACCGGCACGACGCCGAGCGGCTACAGAAAGCTCGCGAAAAGCCGCCAATGCTGACAGCTTTTTGCTCGCCGGGACAAGCACGGAATGACGATGAGGCCCCAACAACCTCCTGCAGCACGAGATCGTGTTGGCGCATATGCCGGATGTTAATTTAAATTCTGCCACAAATCCTCATATAGCCTGGCAATGTCGCCGCTTGACACGGCGCACGGCGTATTTGCGGGGCTGCCGCTCATCAGGGCGTCTTCGGTCATTTTGGGTATCTGCTCCAAAAATGCCGCCCTGTCGATCCCATATTCTTTCAGGCTGGGAACCTTGAGGGCGCGGAGCAGCCCGGATACCGCCGACAGCAGCCGGTCGGCGGCGTCTGAGTTGCCGCCGCCTGAGTTACCGTCCGAGCCACCGCCTGAGCCACCGCCTGGGCCACCGCCTGAGCCGCCGCCGCCCATGCCGCACGCTCTCGCGAGATCCGCGAAGCGGGCTTCGGCCCTCTCGCGGACAAGCCGGAAACACGCCTCCATAAGCACGGCGTTCGACAGCCCGTGCGGCACATGGAACAGCGCGCCAATGGGGCGGCTCATGCCGTGAACAAGCGTTACGGAGGAATTGCTAAACGCGATGCCCGCCTCGGTGGCCGCGAGCGCCATCTGGCCGCGCCTTTCCATATTGCCGGGCTCCTCGCAGGCGCCGCGCAAATTCGACAGTATCCGCCTGGCCGCCGAAACCGCGAACGTGTCGGACAGCGGCTGGGCTTTTTTTGAAAGGAACGCCTCCATCGCGTGGCACAGCGCGTCCAGCCCGGTATTGGCGGTCACGGCCGGAGGCGCGGTCGCCGTGAACGCCGGGTCGGCCACTGCGAGCGAAGGCATGAGGCCCGGCCCTTTCAGCAGCATCTTTACCCCGCTGCCCGTATCGGCAATGATCGTGAACTGCGTGGCTTCGGAACCCGTGCCCGCCGTCGTCGGTATCGCGGCCATGGGCGGCAGGCCGCCGCCTACGGTCTTGCCCATATAATCCCTCGGAACGCCGCCATGCGCCGCAACGATGCCTATCGCCTTCATGGCGTCGATAGGGCTGCCCCCGCCTATGGCGACCAGAAAATCGCAGCATTCCCCAATGTACTGCCTGGCGCCTTGCAGCACAATCGCGTCCGTGGGCTCGGAATTTACTTCGCAAAAAAGGCTGTATTTCACGCCTTGGCCGTCCATAACGGCGGCCAGCCTGTCCGTGTTGCCGAGCTTGCGCATCGTGGCGTCGGACACGATCAGTGCTTTGGCTCCCATGCCCCTAAATTCCGCGCCCGACTCGCCCAGCGCGCCCTCCCCGCTGATTATCAGCCTGGGGATGCAAAACCTGTCCGGCATTTTGGTCATCCTCCTTAATTCAACTTATACTGTTGGACTTCTGGGCTGCTGCACTGGCGCCGTGCAGCCAGGCGTATCGCGGGTCGTCTATCCTGTCTGTCCATGGATTGCCGTCCAAATGCCTTATCATCCAGCAGGTGTACATGGCAAACCCCGGCGCGCACGCCTGGGGATGCGTCTTGCCCCCCGGTATGGCGGCAAAGCTCCCGCTTACGCTTTTATAGACATCGTCGCCGACAAAGCTCGCCCCGAATCCCTCCGGCCTGTCGAACAGAAAATAGTAAGCTTCCGGCTGGGGGTGCGCGTGGGGGATGTAGCCCGACCAGTTCCCCCGGTCGTTCAGCACTTCGCCCAAAACCATGTTGGAATATGGGGCGCTGGCGTAATCGAAGATCGTGTTGACAAGGCGGTTGGCCGTGTCGCCGAACTTGCCGCGGCACGCGTCTTTCCACGGCGCGTCGGCCGGGCCGCGGAGCGCGCTTGAAAAGCGCGCCTCGTTCCGCGCGCGCTGCACGAGAATTTCCGAATCGCCCGCCGCGCTGACCCCTATTTTTACCCCTGCCGGGACGTGCAGGCACCACGGCCCCTCGGCGAACACGCTCTTTCTGGAAACCTCGCGGCTGCGCCCTTCCCAGCTTAGGGACACGCGCCCGCCCAGCAGCAGGACGGCCGTTTCTTCCCCCTCGCGCATGAACGTCCGGCTTTCGCCGGCGCCCATGCGGTATACGCGGATGTCCATCAGCATGTCGCTGTAGGGCCCGTCGTACTCCGTCAGAATTTTCTCCCCGTCTTTTTTGTATTCGGGATACCCGAACACTTTTTTTCCGGCTCTTTCTCCGGCTTCTTTTCCGGCTCTTTCCCCGGCTTTCTCCCCGCTCATTCCCATGCCCTCCCTTTCAATATTTGTGCGCGCCCGTCAATATTTGCGCGCGCGCCCGCGCATGTCCAGAACCCGCGCCGCGGCCTCCCTCGCCTCTGGCTTCGCCGCCGTGCAGGCCACGCCCACATTCCATCACGCCCCGTATCCGTCCGTCATTGTCTTGGGTATGACCTTCACGTCGATCAGCGTGGAACCCACCTGCGCTCTCGCGTCCGCAATCGCCGCTTTCAGCTCGTCCGCAGTGCGGGCGGTATAGGCGGCAAGCCCATAGCCCTCGCCCACTTTCGCGTAGTCCACGGGGATCAGCCCGCCCTTTGTCTCGCCGTTTTCGTCCCGGTAGCGAAATTCCGTGGCCAGGCTCCCCACGCCGTGGTTCATTTGCAGGTTGTTGATGCACCCGAACCCGCAGTTGTCGAACACGAGAATGTTTATCTTCGCGCGCTCCTGCACGGCCGTCATGATCTCGCTGTGCAGCATCTGGAAGCTCGCGTCGCCTACAAAGGCGTAAACCTCGTGCGCGGGATCGGCCAGCTTGACGCCCAGCGCGCCGGCGATCTCGTACCCCATGCAAGAGTAGCCGTACTCGGCGTGATAGGCCCCGCGCCTGTCTGTCGTCCACATGCGCTGCAGGCAGCTCGGCAGGCTCCCGCCGGCCGTGACGATCACGTCGTCGGCGCCTATGCACTCCCGGACGGCGGCTATGGCGGCGGTCTGGGTGACGACGCCCCTTGTGAGGCTCACAAATTCCGGCACGGTGCGCGGGTCGCGCTTCTTGATGATCGGCTCGAAGCCCTCGCCGTAAGAGTAGCCGGAAAGCCGGGCCATCTCCTCGCCCCACGCGGCTTTGGCGCTTTGAATCTCGCCGCCGTATGCGGAGCGGTATCCCCTGCCTTTAAGAATCGCGCCCAGGGCCTCAAGCGTCGCCTTCGCGTCGCCGACCGCCGCCACGGCGTCCATCTTGGAGGCGTGATAGCGATTGTTGTTGATGGTCACGATCTTCACTCCGGGGTTTTTGAAAAGGCTTTTGGATGCCGTCGCGAAATCGCCCAGCCGCGTTCCGACCGCGATGACGACGTCGGCGCTCTCCGCGATCGTATTCGCGGCCAGGGTGCCGGTCACGCCTATGCCGCCCAGGCACATGGGGTGCCCGGATCGGCAGGCGCTCTTGCCGGCTTGCGTTTCGCCGAACGGCGCGCCCAGCTCGGCGCAGAAATTTTCGAGCGTTTCGCCGGCCTCCGAGTATTTGACGCCGCCGCCGACAATGACCAGCGGGCGCCGCGCGCCCATGATGGCGGCGGCCGCGTCCGCCAGCTCTTCCGGGGACGCGACGGGCCGGGCGACGCGGTGCACGCGTTTTTGGAAGAAATATTCCGGGTAGTCCCAGCTCTCGCCCTCCGTGTCCTGCGGCAGGGCTATGCACACGGCGCCCGTCTCCGCGGGGTCCGCGAGGACGCGCATGGCGTTTATCATCGCCGTCATGAGCTGCTCTGGGCGGGTTATCCTGTCCCAGTACTTGCACACGGGCTTGAACGCGTCGTTCGTCGTGATGGAGAGGCTGCCGCTCTGCTCAAGCTGCTGCAAAACGGGATCGGGCTGGCGCGTCGCGAACGTGTCCGCCGGGAACACCAGCAGCGGAATGTTGTTCACCGTGGCCGTGGCGCAGGCCGTCACCATGTTCGCCGCCCCCGGCCCCACCGACGAGGCGCACGGGATGATCCGCCTCCGGTTCAGCTGCTTGGCGAAGGCCGCGGCCGCATGGCACATGCCCTGCTCGTTCCTGTCCTGGAACACCTTCAGCCCGCCAGGGTTCTCGTCCAACGCCTGCCCGAGCCCCACGGCTATCCCGTGGCCGAATATCGTAAAAATCCCCTCGACGAATTTATTCTCAACGCCGTCGAATGAAATGTACTGCATGTCCAAAAACCTGACCAATGCCTGCGCGACTGTCATAAGCATGCAAGGCGCCTCCCCTCGATTAATCATCCATGGCGACCATGTCGCCATGCCGCTTTTTGCTGTCGGCTATGAACTCTCTCAGCGCGCCGAGCGCCGGCATGTTTGGGGCGCAGCCGTGGGACGCCACCAGAAGCGACGCGGAGGCGCTGCCGAGCTCCAGGCACTCCGCCAAGTCCAGCCCCTCAAAAACGCCGTACAGGAACGCGGACGCATACCCGTCGCCGCCGCCAAAGCCTTTCAGCGCGTTATACTGACGAGCATTTGAATTTTCCATTAACGCGAGTCAGTAATACTCGTTTCCTCTGTCCGACCGCAAATTGCGGTCGGAATTTCCAATCGAACACGAGTATACCGGGGAACGGCTTTATCGAATACCTCCCGCCGCCCGGCGCATACGCCGCGGAGCCTTTCCTGCCGTGCTTTATGACGACGATCTTGGCGTTCATGCCGTGCCAGTACGCCGCGCTCTGCGCGTCGTCCATGCCCGGCGCCGCCAGCGTCTCCGCGATGTCGTATTCCTCGCGCGATCCAAGGATTATCGCCGCCTCGCGCGCCGCCATCCAATAATAAATTGACATTTCGTCTTTGCTTTTCCAATTATATTCCCGATAGTCGATGTCAAAAATGATCGGGGTGTTCGCCCGCCTCGCCAGAAAGATCGCCTTGAAGGCGGCCTCGCGCGACGGGCTCTCGCACAGCGCCGTGCCGGAGATCAGCAGGGCCTTCGCGCTTTTGACGTATTCCCCGTCTATGTCGCCCACGTCCAGCGCCAGATCCGCCGCCCCGTTCCTGTACATGAGGATGCTGCTTTCGCTCGGGCTGAGTATTTCGGTAAAGGTGAGCCCCAGCTTTTCGCCGTTCGCGCATCGGCGCATCCGCGAGGTGTCTATGCCTTCCGACTTGAAGAAATCCGTCACGAAATCGCCGAACCGATCATCGGACACCCTGCCGAGAAAACCGCACTTTTTCCCGAGCCGCGACAGGCCGGCCGCGATGTTCGCGGGCGAGCCGCCCACATATTTTTTGAATGTCGTGCTCTCCGCCAGCGTCATGTAATAATCGACCGGGTTAAAGTCGATCGCCGCCCTGCCTAAAAGGATCAGGTCCAAGTGCCTGCCTTGGTCAAACTCAATCGCGTTCATGCTCGCGTCGCCCTCCCTGTGCTAGAATTGTATGATATGGGGGCGTTTCCCCCAAATATCCCGATATGCTCCGCGACGGCGGCTCGGACCGCGCCCACAATCGCCTCGTTCATCCCGAAATAGTCGGCCCCGCCGCCGCTTCCACTGCCGCTTCCGCTTCCGCTTCCGCGAGATTCCGCGCCCTCCAGATACCGCTTCGCGCCCTCTACCTCCGCGTCCGTCACGGCGGTCGCTATGTTTATTTTTCTTATGCCAAGCGCTATCGCTTTTTGAAAATCCTCCGCCGGTATGCCGGAGCCGCCGTGCAGCACGAGCGGCGCGCCGGCGGCGCGCTCGGACACGCCTTTCAGCGCGCCAAAGTCCAGCTTCGGCTTCCCCCTGTAGTGCCCGTGGGCGTTGCCGAAAGAAATGGCAAGGGCGTCGCAGCCGGTTTTTTCGGCAAATTCGGCGGCATCGCCAGGATCGGTGCGCAATGCCCGCCCTTCCGGGCCGCCCTCGCTGCCGCCCAAAACGCCAATCTCCGCTTCCAGGCTCAAGCCCCTGTTTCTCGCCCAGGCGGCGATTTTTGAAGTTTCGCGGATGTTGTCGGCAAGGCTCAGCTGCGATCCGTCAAACATTATCGATGTAAAGCCCATATCCGCCGCCATTTCCATGACGGGGAAGCTTGCGGCGTGGTCTAGCTGAACCGCCATATCCACCGCCGAGCGCCGCGCCGCGCTCACCATCATTGGCCCCATCAGCTCCAGCGGGGAAAATTTGAGCCGTTTTTCCGCGATCTGGAGCACGATCGGGCTGCCAGCTTCTTCGGCCGCCAGCACGGCGCCCATCAGCATTTCCATGGAGCCGACGTTGAACGCCTCCACGGCCCGATCTTGCTTTTCCGCGCGATACAGCAGTTCTTTCAATGAGCAAAGCGCCATTTGTCCAACCCTCCAGTGTCATCTATTTTCCCTTGATTTTCCATTATTTCCCACGATCCCCCAAAAGCTCCCGCTCTATGCGCAGGCGCGCTTCCGGGGCCTGCCTTTGCATTTTGTCCGGGAAGCCGAAATAGCTCACGCAGGCGATGGATTCGCCTCCGACGGGGAAAACTTTTTTCGCGAAGCCCATTTTTCTCAGCGTTTCAAATACGCCGCCAAAATCCACGTCGCCCTCGCCCATCGCCAGATGCTGGTGCACGGCCGCGTCCTCCCTGCCCAGCCAGGGCGGGTTTACGATATACCGGCAGTCCAGCTCCTGGTTGAACGTGTCCGCGAACAGCACATGGCTGAGGCTGTCGCCCGCGTATTCCAGCATGTGCCGGACATCCCCCTTGCCCCTGTCGTAGAAAAAGCCGTGCGGGCAGGAATAGACATAGGCCAGATTGTCGGAGCGGAAGCTTTTCACCAAATCCGCGGCCTCGTCGCCCAGCTCGCAGAAATCGTAGGGGTGGGACTGGATCTCGACGCGCAGGCTCTCTTTTTCAAACAGGGGCAGCAGTTCGTCCATGGATCTGAACCACATGCCGTTGCAGAGCTCCTGCTGCCTCGGATCGCCGGAAAGCTCCGTGTTGATAACCTGGACGCCCATATTCACGGCGAGCTCCACGATTTTTTTCCAGTTAGCCACGGCGATCCGGCGCTGCTCCTCGCTTGGGCCGGACCACCGGTACACCGCGATGAAAGAGCTTATCTCCACGCCGGTTTCGCGCAGGGCCCTCCTGTACTCTGCCTCGCATTCCCTTGAAAACAGCGGATGCCTGTAAAACGGGTTGATGCGCGGGTGCGGCGACTGCTCGATATGCCTGTAGCCCCAGTCCGCAACCTGATGTACCATGTCGCCAATGCTCATTTGCTTCGCCAGCACGTCTGCGTCGAACGCGATTTTCATGGCTGCCCCCTTTCCACATTCCGCGCGATCTGCGTTTCCGCCGCTTCCCTCGCGCCAGTTTGTTCCCCGATATATGCAAGAATGAGCTCCGGATTTTCGTTAAGGATGCTCTCTATCGCCTGGTTCTTGCCGGCTTCCCTCGCCACAAGATCCCGCATCACGGCCGGGTATTCTCTGTCCAGGCGGTAAAACAGCAGGACCGCGATCATGAGAAACCCCAGCAGCGCGACCCCGTAAACAAACAGGCCGGATATGGTTTCCAGCGCGCGCGCCGTTTGGGAAGCCGCCTCCCCGCTGTAGCCGGATGCCGCCATGATGGCGCCTATCAGCGCGGAGCCGATGCCCTGCCCGAATTTCTGCCCCGAAGTGGACGCGGACTGGATGGCGCCCGCGGTCCGCGCGCCTGTTTTCCACTGGCCGTATTCTATCGAGTCCGCGATCATCGTAAATATCATGCCCAAAATCGGCGTCATGCCAATGCCCCTCAAAAGGCCGCCGATCGTGACCACCGCAACGCTCGCGGGATCCGCTAGGACAATCAGCGAGCCGGCGACGATAAACAGGGCGCCCAAAATGCACCAGTTGCGCTTCGTGGTCAAATGCATGATCTTGCCGAGCCCCAGCGTGGCGACAATCGTAATGCCATAGCAGGCCGTGTTGACATTTCCGATAATGGCCATGTCGCCGATGATCCATTTGCAGTAATATGTCGTCACCGTCCCGGAAAAAGTCTGGTACATCGCGAACGCCACGAAGAACAGGAACAGCATGACAAAGTATTTGTTTTGGAACAGCGCGGGGACGGCTTTCTTGAGCGGCACTTTCTCCTCGCCGTATTCGTCCAGCACTTTGACGCGCTCGCGCACGGACGCGAAGCAAAACAGCATCATCGCGGCGGCCGCCGCCGCGTAGATCGCGGTCAGGACAATCCAGTTTCGCTGGCTGGCTTCGCCGCCGCCCGGCATGATGGAGAGGACGCGCGTGAACACGAGCGTGATCATTATGTTCCCTATGGGGCTCATCGCCATCCTGACAATGTTGATGGACGACCGCTCTTTTTGGCTGCGCGTCATATACGTCATTGTCGTGGCAAACGGCAGCTGAAACATCGTATACACGACCGTCAGCATCAGGTTGTAGGTGACGAAAATGTAGACGGCCTGCGCGAGCCCTCCGATCCGCGACGGCACCGCCATGAGCAGAACCGCCGCGACGGCGTAGGGAACGGACATTCGGAGCATCCAGACCCTGGCGCGCCCGTACTTGGATCGGGTCCGGTCGATAATGAAGCCCGCGCTGATGTCGGACAGCCCGTTAAAAACCTGGCTCACGGCGATAATCAGGCCGATTACGGCGGGGCTGACGTGGACCACGTCCGTGTAGAACGTCACAAGCAGGGACGTGGCGATGGTAAAGACTATGTTTGTGGAGATCTCCCCGCACCCGAAGGCGAACTTCTCGAACCCCGTGACGCGGTCTTGCCGAATTATACTCGTGTTCGATTGGGATTCCGACCGCAATTTGCGGTCGGACAGATGAAACGAGTATTACTGACTCGCGTTTATGGTAAATTCAAATGCTCGTCAGTATAGCCTGCTGTACCCAGTTAAGTTCATGCTAGAGCGCCCTCCTTGTCATGGCGTATTTGCGAATCCGCGCGAGCCCGGCGCGGGCAGTCTCTGGGCTGGCCCGGCGCCGGCCCTGCGCTGGCCCGGCGTGCGCCAGGCGCGGGCCTGATCTGGCGCGGCCCAGGCGCGGGCCTAGCTTGGCGCCGGCTTGGCGCCGGCCTAGCGCAAGCCTTGCGCGAGTCTTGCGCGAGCCCTGCGCGAGCAGTCTCTGGGCTGGCCCTGCGCTGGCCCTGCGCGCGTCCTGGCGCGGTCAACCTGCCCGGCTCGCGGGCTCATTTGCTGATGCAGGCGTTCAGGGCGTCTATGGAGGTTTGCAGCCCGGCCTCCACGCTCATGGTCAGATCCTCCATTTCGAGCGACACGTCGCCGCGATAGCCCAGCATGCTCAAAACGGAGAAAAACTCTTTCCACCACTGCAAATCCTTGCCGCAGCCGACAGCCACGTAGTTCCAGGCGCGCTCGGCGGCGTCCGTCACGGGCCGGGGCTCAAGAATGCCGTTTATGCCGGAAAGCCCGCGCTCCATGCGCGCGTCCTTGCCGTGCACATGGTATATGCAGCCCTTGAGCGCCCTCGCGGCGGCGATCGGATCGGCGCCTAAAACCATCATGTGGGACGGATCCAGGTTTATGCCGATTGCCGGGCCCACGGCGCCGCGAAGCTTCAGCAGGGTCTCGGCGCTCCAGACCATCGTGCCGGGAAATTCTTCAATCGCGATCTGCTCGACGCCGCAGTTTTTGCAGTGCCTGGCAAAATCTTTCCACCATGCGATGGCGACGCCCCACTGATACTCATACGCGGGCGCCATGAAGTCCGGCCAGGATATTGTGGAGACAATCCAGTTCGGCGTGGTGTCGGTTTCGTTCCCCGCCGGGAGCCCCGCCATCGCGACCAGCTTTTTGACGCCCAGCTTTCCGGCGAGCTCCGCGCACTCATACATGGACCGGGCGTACCGCTTGCCGGTTTCGCTGGGCCAGAGGGGGTTGCAGGACGTGTTGAGCGCGGAAATGCGCATATCCCTTTTTTCCAGCTCGGCCAGAAAGCGTTTCCTGCCGTCGGCGGAGGCGAGCAGCTCGCCTGTGGCGCAATGCTTTTGCGCGCCCCAGCCGCCGGCGGTCATTTCGACCGCGCCGATTCCATAGGACTTCACCTTGTCCAGCATTTCGGTGAAAGAGAGGCCGGACAGCACATCCGTGCAAAGCGCTAAACTCATCATCAGGATGTCGCCCCTTTCCTTTCGGCGCGCTCGCCTCTATACAGAGCGGGCGTTTCGCCATAGGCAATTTCGACGACTGTCTGGGTTTCCCTGGCCCTGGAAGCGGCGGCCGCCGCCACTTGGCAGGCATATCCGTCCCAGGCGTCGGGCCCGTCCGCAAAGCCCTCTTTGGACGCGCTGATCCACGCGCGGATCTCGTCGTCGTAGGCGTCGCCGAAGCGCTGATAGCAATCCGTGTACATGCCCTGGCCCGCAAACGCCCCCGCGTTGACGGATATGCGGCTGGGCTTGGGCATATTCAGCACGGCGTCCTCGCAAACAACCTCGCATTTGATGTCGTAGTCATTGTGATTGTTTACATAAGACTCCACGTCAATGCGAACGCCCAACTTTGTCACAAGGATCAGCACCTGGGGATCGCGAAGGCCGCTCGGCCCGCGGCGCGAGCTTTTCCCGCAGCGGACTTCCGCGGAGGCGTAGTCCTCGCCGAGCAGCCATCTGAGAACGTCAATCTCGTGAACCAGGGAGTTTTCCACCGCCATGCTGTTGTCCCAGGTGTCCGGAACCGACGGGTTGCGGTGCGCGCAGTGCAGCAGCAGCGGAAGCCCGTACTTTCCGGAATCAATGGCCGCTTTAAGCTGCAGGTAGCCGCTGTCATAGCGGCGCATGAAGCCAACCCGCGCCAATTTCCTGCCGGCGGCGACTTCCGCATCGACGATCCGCTTGCAGGCGTCGGCCTTGGGTGCGAGAGGCTTTTCGCAGAACACGAATTTTCCCGCCTTGATGGACGCCAAAACGTATTCTTCGTGGCGCTCGTCGGCGGCGGCGCACATGACGGCGTCAATGTCGGGATCGTTTATCATGTCGGCCGGATTGGCATAGCCCCGGATGCCAAACTGCCGCGCCACCTCCACGCCGAACTCGCCCGCCGGATCCGCGCAGGCGGTCACCCTGCCGCCCTGCAGCTTCATGTTGACGCGCTCGATGTGCGCCCTGCCGATTGTGCCCGTGCCCACGAGCCCAATGCGCAGAATGTCCTCTTTTTTCTTTTTTTCCATGCTCTTTTCCATAGACTGCGCCTCGTTTCTTTAAATTGTTTAGTTTCGCTTGTTTCGCTTGTTTCGCTTAGTTATACTCGTGTTCGATTGGGATTTCGACCGCAATTTGCGGTCGAACAGAGGAAACGAGTATTACTGACTCGCGTTTATGGTAAGGAATAGTTAAATAATTATTTACGAAGCTTATTATAACTGATATGATTAAGGTATCTTCAATCTGGAGGTACTGAAAATGGATAAAAAAGAACTCAAAACATTGTGGGACGGAATGAGTTCTG
>JAISFK010000448.1 GCA_031263625.1 Clostridiales bacterium | reverse complement strand
GCGGG
The DNA here is from genome assembly GCA_031263625.1 of Clostridiales bacterium. GTDB lineage: Bacteria > Bacillota > Clostridia > WRLR01 > WRLR01 > JAISFK01. Next base: position 7,859 of record JAISFK010000448.1, on the reverse strand, counting down.
CGTTTCGGCGGCGGGCTGTTGCTGTTGCGGCTGTGTTTGATTTTGCGGGTTTTCTGCAAAATCGGCGGTTTGCATCTGCGCGGGTGCTTGCTGTGCCTGTTGCGCCTGTTGCTGTGCGGCTTGCCCGGCATCCACGCCGCCCGCGCCCCCGTCCGAGTATTCGGCGGCGATCTGCGAGAACCCGTCGTAATCGGCGAGCAAATCCCAGTCCGCAGCCGTAAGCGCGCTGTCGCCGCCCAGCTGCAGCCTGTTGATGATATCCGCCGCCCTCTGCGCGTCCGGGCGTTCATGCGCCGCCAGCCCGTAATCGTCGAACAGCTCCTCGGCGTCCTCGGCGGTCACTTCCCATTCGCCCAGCGCATTGCCGGGCGCGTTGACATCCATGTCCGGCTGTGGTACATTATTGCCGATAGCGGGGACGGGTGCAGGTCCGTTTTGGGCGTAGGAGGAAGGGGTTTTCCATGACTCGCCGGCAAGGTCCCCGCCATCGGAAACAGGGGCATTCGCGACTGCGTTTTGGACGTTTGGGGGAAGGGCGTTAGTCCACTCACCGCTTGCGAGGCTCCTGTTTCTGTATGCGCTCTGCACATAGATTGTTTTCTTTGGAGCGTCCGGCACAGCCTCGGCCACATAATAATGCCCGTCGATACGTTTTTCAAGCAGTATAACATCTGCGCGCGAACCATCCGAGTTGCGCAAAGCGCCCGTATTTCCCGCAATCTGCGCCCCATCGAAATTCTCGATGACATACCGCATGCGCGCAATATCGTTCGCGTCGGCCATGCTATGGTCCGCCGCGCCGTTCGCGCCATGGCGGCTGTTTATATGCCGAAGCGCGTCAGCGGTCAGCTCTATCTTGAAGCCCGTGTAGTCGGTGCCCGTGAGCCGCTGCAGCACATCGGCGTGCGCCGCGTCCACGGCGCCGACGCCCACGCGGTCGCCGCCGTCCCTGCCGCCTTTCGCGACCGCCTCCGCGAACCCGAGGATATCCGGATCCACCGCCGCCTCGTATTCTTGCACAACGCGCGCCGTGTCCGCCGGGGCGCGATCCGCCGCGCCCTGCCGCTGCCATTCCTGTTCGAGCGCCGCTTCCTGCGCGCGCAGCTTGGCGACCGTTTCCAGCGCCGCGCGGTTGCCCGTGTCCCCCGATTGCTGCTGGGCCTTTGCCGCCCGGGCTTCAATACGGTTATTCTTCGCGACATTGTAATTGTTCTTGCCGACGCCGACCGTGCCGAACGCAACGCCTGAAATCGTGCCGCCGATCCCGGACGAGAGCACGTTGTTGACAAAAAACTGCTTTATTGCCGCGCTGCTTGCCTCCTCCTCGCCCATGCCGCCCGCCACGAGCTGGTTCTTGTACTGCGCGAACTCCGACATATCGCCAGCAACAAGAATATCGAGTGCGTTGTCCAGGAGTTCTGCGGCAATCTCCTCGCTGCCCTCAGCCAACATTTGCTTGCCTACTTCTTTGAGCGCCAGCTTCAAGCCCATTTTGCTGCCGCCCTCGAAGAACTTCAAGAAGTTCTCGACGGAATACTTCTCCGTCAGCCCCTCAATAAGGCCGCTCCCTACGCCGATCGCGAGCGCCTGCGCAGGCGACAGGCCGCGTTCCGCCGCCGCATAGGTCGCCCCGCCAGCCGCCTGCGCGCCCATCACGTACACGCTCGCGGGGCCGAACGCCGCCACATTAACGGCGGAGGACGCTATCGACTGCACAAGCCCGTAGCCCTGCCGCGCAAGGTCCGCCTGCGTCATTCCCAGCAGCACAGGTTTTGTGTCATCCAGCCCGCGCGTGATGCGCGCTTCGACGCCCTCCCCGAGCGCCTGCGCGGAGTACGCCGCCCTGTTCAGCGGCCCCGCCGTCGCCGCCGGCTCATAGAAAGCGTCGCCCTTTATCGCGTTTTTGGCCGCGCCGTATGCTTGCGGGATGACCGCCGCTGGCGAGCCGAAGTTCGAGATGAACTGACCTGCCGCGCCTACCGCTGGGCGTTCCTCTGCCAGTTCGCGGAGCTCGCCCTGCTCTGCCGCCTTGACGCGATCTTCAAGCCGCCCCTCCAGCGATTCAAGGTAGTCGAACGCCTTGTCCTGCTGCCCGATGCCGAGATAATAGTAAAAGTCGGACTTTTCATCATCGCTCATATAGTCGTATTTCAGGAGCTTTTCTTTCGCGTTGCCGAAAATGGTATCTCCGAGCACGCTTGCGTAGACACCTGTCGCCCCGTTCAGTATCCTATCGGTCGCGTCGCGTTCAAGCCCCCTGCTGACTTTTACGTTCTTGTTGACAATGAGCCCCGCCTCTCGCCGCCCGAGCCTGACAGCTTGATCCCTGTCCGCCGCCCTGCGCAGCTTTGCCTGCTCGTCCGACAGCCGCAGCCCCTCCGCGAGCTGCGCGCGCGCGGTTTTGTTTCCGTCGGACGACCAGTTCCGCACGGCATCGAAATCGGCCTTAATCTGCGGGTCGTCGCGCGCTTGCGCTAGCAGACGCTCGTATTCCGCGCTGTACCCGTTTTTGGTTTTTGGGCGCGCGGCTTCCAGCTGGGCGGCAAACTCATCGTTCGTGGCCTTGCGCGCACGGTATCCGCCTGCGTCCGCGCCGTACTGTATGTACTGCTCCATTTCCGCCTCGAGCTGCGCCATGCGGGAACTGCGTTCCGCCGTTTTTGGCAGCGCTGCAAGTTCGTCATGCATTTTGCGGTCCGCATTGTATTTCCGCGCCGCATCCATGTCCGCCTGGTCCCCCGCATTGGAAATCCGCTCGTCCAGCAGCGCTATGCGCTCCTGCGCCTCGGGCGACATGGAAGTGCCGCCCGGGAAGAGCCGCTCGCCCTTGGCGCGCAGAGCTTGGAGCCTTGTTGCGGCCCCCAGCGCGTCCGCGCTGTCGACAGGACCCATTTCCCCGGCGTCCGGCTCCGCCATCCGCTGCGCCTGACGCAGCCGCTCCTCCGCTTTCGCCATCTCCCCCACGTAGTCCACCTGCGCCTGCGACGGCGACGTATCCACGCGCGCCCTCTGCCGCTCCAGCAGCTTTGCGCGCTCATTGCCAGCCGGGTACGGCAGCCCAATCTCCGCAGCTTTCAGCTTGTCGCGCGCCTCTTCGACGCCTGCCGTCATGTCCGAAACGGGATTGCGGCCCTCTTCGTATTTCGAGGATGAATATAATGCGCCCAGGGCCTCGGCCTCTTCCCCGATCGGCCGTTCCAGCGTCAAATCCGATGTGCGGTCAAGCGCGGCTTTGTACACGCTCCCCGTGTTGGGGCTATCGAGCGCGGGCGCGCCCTGCCCGCCGGCACCCGCCGCTTTTGGCCGTGTGAGCAACCCGAGCCGAATGTACTTGTCTATCTCGTCGCCCGAATAGACGTCCTCGTAGGCCGCCGCGCCACCCGCGCCCGAGCCCGGGCCGGTGAAATTGCTCTTGCGGAGCTCGGCATCCTCCATGAACGCCACAAGTTGCGCCTGGCGCCGCTTGCGGTTGCTGGCATCCCTAGCCTCGGCGCTGGCCTCGGCGCTGCGCCGCCTGCGCGCCTTTATCTCCTCTACGGCGCTCTGCGCATCCGGCGCCGCACCACCGAAGGCGCCCTTGGTGGCGCTCTCGGCCTGTGCCGCGCGCGCGCGCGCCATCGCCTGTTCCATCCGTTTTGACATAGGCCTTGCAGCCATTGCGCCCAGCCTCCCCTTCTCGCCTAGAAACTGATCCCGAACTCTCCCGCGAGCGCGTCGAATTCGTCGTCAGTCAAGCCCTTCGCGTTCTCCAGCGCATATTTGCCCGCCTTATACGCCTCCTTCTCCCGCTCTGCGCCCGTGAAGTTGTATGTGCTGGCATAAATCTTGTCCATCGCCGCCACTATGCTGTTGTACGCGAGCTCGAGGGGCGAAATCGAATAATCCGAGCCCCCGCCCGCGCCCGTCGGAACGACATCTCCGCCGCCCCCGCCGCCGGAAGAGGCCTTGGCCTTTGCCGCTTTCGCCTCCGCGATAATCGCGTCCATCTGCGCCTTTGTCACGCCGTTGCCGATAGCCGCCGCTATCTGCTCCGAGGTCAGCCCCGCGTCGAACAGCGTGAGCGCGTTGTCGAACAGCGCCTGTTTCTCCTTTGCCGCCTGGGCCGCCGCGCTGGCCTCTGCCGCTTGCTGCTGCTGCGCCACCGTGTACGCCCACTCCGTATCGTAGCGGGAGTCGGCCACGGAATCGCGCGAAGCCGTGTAGGCCCTGCTGTAGGCCGTGTTGTCGGCATTGATATAGTTGTTCAGCGAGTTCTGCCGCATATCGTACTGGTTGAGATAGTCGGAATAGCTGAACTGCCTGTTGTTCTGGTAGTCGCCCACATTGTCGCGGTACGTGCCGTAGTCGAAAGTGCGCGCGCCCGACACGTCGGAAAGCGCCTCCCTGTCCATGCTGAATTCGCTCACGTACCGGTCATACGCCTGCTGGTACAGCTCCGGGATCTTGCCGCTCAGCTGCGCCGCATAATAGTCGCCCGCCTGCGTGCCCGCCTTGACCGCCGCCGACGACGGGATGCCGCCAGAAAGCGCCGCCGCGCGCGCTATCGCGTTCTCCGTCGCCCTGTCGCCCTCCATCAAGTACTGCTTGGCATACGCCGCGTAGCTCGGGTCCGTCTCCTTGCTGTAGCTGAACGGCTGCCGGTAGAGCACCTCAGCCAGCGCCTTGTTGTACACGCTGCCGTACTGGTCGTACCACGTAGGCTGCGCGGGATAATCGAAACTCGGGTAATTGTTTATCTGCGAAATGAGGCCGTTCACGCTCCCCGAGCCCGAGCCCCCGTTTTGCGCGAGATACGAAGCCAGCGCCTGCTGCTCCAAAGTCTGCCCCGCCTGCCCGGATTGCGCCTGCCCCGCTTGCGCCTGTTGCGCCGCGGGCTGTGTTGCCAGCCCCTGCCAACGGGCCGCGTCAGCGCCGGAAACCGCGGGATAATACGGATTCGTGCCGCCATACTGCGCCGAATTCAAATCGACATTCGTCGCCTGCGTGCGCGTCCCGCCAATGCCGGCGCTGTCGTAGTACAAGCTCGTCACCTGGTTGCCCAGCCCCATGTCGGACAGCTTCGCGTTGCGCATCTGCTCGTACTGCGCCGCCACCTGGTACTGCCCCGCCGCCGCCGCCGCGTCCATCAGCGCCTTGTAGTCCACATTGGGATTGTACGAAACCCCGTAGGACGTCGTAGTCGTCGGCGCGGGCGTATTGGCTGCCTTTGGCACCGCCGTCGTATAAGCCGCCTGTGGCGACGACGCCACAGGCACCGCCCCCAGCTGCTGGTTGTTCGACAGCGCCCCGGCCCCGGAAACCGTCCCCGTCCCCGTCGCCGGAGCCTTCTGCGCCGTCGCCGCCGCCGATGCCGCCGTCGCAACCGCCCCTGCCGCCTTGACCATATTCAAAATAGCATCAAATGACAAAGCCATAAACCCAGCCCCCGCCCCCGCAATTCAAAATTCTCAATTCAAAATTCTCAATTCTCAATTCGTCACTGCGCCCCGCGCAGCGAGCGCGCCGTGCTGCCAACATACAGCTCGCGCGCCAACCCATAGACCTTGCAACCGCCCGTCCCCGACAGCCGCAGCCGGAAATGGTCCGCCCTGCGAGGGATTATCGCCGCCGTGAAGCTCCGCTTCTGCGTGGCCGCCTGCCGCCAAACGCTCTCCCAACCGCCCACGCTGTCATATCTGATATGCAGCTCGACCTCCGTGCCAGGCTCTGCCTCCAAACGCAAATAAAACTTCGTAACGCCCTTCTTGTCCGGCAATTGCTCGCTGAAATCCGCGAACTCGGCATGCCACTCGAAGCGCCCCTCCGGCGCCGCGCCGTCCGGCGGCCCCATGGCGCTCCCCACGATCCACAGCTTGCCATCATCGCAGAGCATATGCAGATTCCCGCCGCAATAGGCGAACCCGACGGCGCGCGACTCGTCCTCCCTGTGCCACAGCCCGCGCTCCGTGTCGTACGCGAACAAGTGCGGCGCCCCCGCGCCATCGAGCATGGACACGTAATATTTCCGCCTGTCGCTCCCCGCCACGGCGCCGGAATGCAGCTCTCCCCCGAACGCCTCGTATTTCTGGGCCGGCATCCCGCCCGAATACGACATCACGCCATTGCGCGACAGATAGAAAAGGATATCCCCCGCCACCGCCAAGCTGCCGCCGCTGCCGTCCTGCAGCCCCGTGGAGAACGACGCCGACGCGCTGAAATTGTCCGGTTCCGTCCCGAACACCTTGTAGATGGCCCCCTCCTTGAAGAAAACAGGATACCCCGCGTACGCCGCGCAGCCCGTGAAATCGCCCTCGCTGCCCACGGCGACCGACCAGCTGTCGGAAGCCAGCCCGTCGAACGAATACCAGTTGAACGCATCGCCCAGCTTAGACGCGAAAATCTCGTCGCCCGCGCAGCCCCACAGCCGGTTCTCGTGCGAGCACAGGAAATCCAGATCCGGCATATCCCGCGAAACCGTTATCGCGCCCGGCTCCGTGTATGCGACCGGAGCCTCGGCCGTCCCGTCGAGCGCGAACGTGTTCTCGTAGAACACGAGGCTATGCCCATCTTCCGAAATCTCGCGTATGATGGGCGACTTGTTGTTCTCCGGGTGCACGGTGCACCCGGAGATCGTCACCGCGTCCCGCTCCTTGAAAAAATCGTTGAAGTCGATATCCGGCGCCGCGAGCGTGTTGCGCTCGGCCGCGATCCCGTAGATGAGCCCGTTCCCGAACGAAACGCCGCCCTCCGCGGATGCGACGCTCGCCTCGATATGCGCGAACTCTCCGGTCAAAATATTGTAGCAAACCTTGTCCGGCAGCACGACGATATACGCCCCCAGCTCCCCGAACGTCTTGGCGGAATCTTCCACCTCGCCGACAATCTCCCCGTTGTAGTACAAGTCCGTGCCGTCGGCATACATCAGCCCATCCTTGGCGAAGATGCCATTCGGGCGCGCCAGCTCGCGGACAAGCAAGCGCGGCGGGCGCGGCGACAGCACAGGCGCGAAATCGCCCGTCATGTTCCGCATATCGTAAATCTCGCCATCGCCGGCATACAGATTGTGGTTGTACCCGCCGAACGAGACCTGCGCCAGCTTCCGTATCCCGCTGGCCCTCGGCAAACTAGGCAGCATAGGCATAACGCGCCCTCCCCTCAGCCCCGCTAAGTCAAATAAAACGAGCCCATAACCGAAAGCCGCGTCCCTGCCGGGATAGCGGCCCCTACGGGAACCCTGAACACCCATCGCCGCACGTTTACCCAGCAAACATTCGGGATCGGCTGCGACGAGCCAGCGAGCGTCGCATAGTGCGAAGCTTGAGTCGTGGCCATAAGCAGCGGCGCGTCCGGCACGAAGGCCGGCGATACCGTGAACTCATAATCGCCGCCATTGAAATCGCTGCCGGTGTCCGTCAGCTCAACGGCGGCTTTCAGGTCAAATGCGCAATAGACCAAATTGCCGCGCCGCTTCGCCACTATGTTGCTTGCCGACGGGGCGGCGCTCCACCCGGTTATCTGTGCCGGATTCGTCAGCGACCACAGGGCCGATATATCCTCCGTCACAAAATCCACCAAAACCGTCCCCTGCGTATCGGCGACAGGCGTGAACACGCCCGGCGCCGTCTGGATGTATTCCCTCGCCAAAATAAAAAACCTCCTATTTCGTGTATGTCACCCAAACATCATACGGCGCGTTGGTTCGGACACCTTTGGGAATATCTAACACAACTCCATATGTGTTGTCCTGCGACACATAGATGTCCGAGCATGGGATAGCCAATTGATAGATGTAGTTGGGGTCTGAATTGCTTATTACTGCCGAGCCCCCGCAGCCCTTAAGCTTGATTGTCGTTGTCTTGATACTTACGATGCCGACAGCG
>JAISFK010000515.1 GCA_031263625.1 Clostridiales bacterium | reverse complement strand
CGGCCTTGGCGGGGACGCCCTCGCCGCCCGCCAGCCATTCGGGCAGGGAGAATTCCGCGCCCTCAGCGTCGGCCAGCCTGTAGCTCAGGCGCAGGTTGATCGTCCCGACGCGGCTCGCGCCCTTCGTCGCAAAATAGAACTCGGCCTGCGCCGTCCCGCCCGTCTCCTCGGCGATCAGCTCGACAGGGCCGCCGCGCGCGAACACGCCGCCGCTGACAGCGTCGCCGAACGCGGGCTCCGCGGGCTCAAGCGCCGCTATGGCCTCTCGCTCACTGTTCGCTCCCACTCGGCGATGAGCGGGTCGATGTCCGCCGACAGCGGCGCGAGCGCCCCGCCAGCCGCTTCGGCGAATGGCTCAGCCTGCGCGCCAGCTTCGGCGCTTTCGGCAAGCGGCTCGTAAAGGGCCGCGGCAAGCGCTTCGCCAAGCGCTTCTGCCTGTCCGCCCGCTTCGGCGCCCTCGGCAAGCGCCACGTAAAGCGCCGCGACAAATGCCTCGGCAAGCGGCTCGGCCTGACCGCCCGCTCTTGCGCCCGCTCCCGCGCCCTCGGCGCCCTCGACGGCCTCGCTTATGAAGGCCCACGCCCATTCGACGGCGACCTCCAGAGCGCCCCACGAGGCGGGCGTGTAGTCGTCGCCGTTTAGCTCGGCCGCGCCCAGCAGCAGCGCCGCGAGCGCGCCGTACTCGCCGTGCTCGCTCCGGACTTCCAGCCCGCGCACAGCCGCCAGCAGCGCCTCGCGCGCGGCCACGACGTCTCCCGACTGAGCCTCCGGCTCCGCGAGCGCGGCCGCGGCCGCCTCGAGCGCCGCCTCATACGCCGTCGCGGAATCTTCGGTGAACAGACCCGCGCATATGACGCCGTCCGTGTTCCGGATCAGCGACAGCAGCGCGCCTTTCGCCTGCGCCAGAGCCTCGGCCTCGCCGGGCTCCCCCGGTTCGCCAGGCTCGCCCGGATCGCCCGCGCCCTCAAGCCCGGCGATGGCCGCCGCCAGCGCCGCCGCTGCGGCGTCCGCCTGCGCCTGCGTGCTCTCCGCGTCGGCGAGCGCGAGCCTCGCGCTCTCCAGCGCCGCGACAAAAACCGCGAAGCTCTCGGCGGTGTACTCGCCCTCGTCCGCGACCAGGGCCTCGGCGCCCGTTATGGCCGCCGCCAGCCCGCTCTTGTCAACAGAGGGCGCGGCATCTTCCCTTTCAATAGTGAGCGCATAGGTCTGGGAAGCATCGTTTCCTGCCGTTACCGTGACGGCGATCTCCGTTGGGCCCGCTCCCGCTCCCAGCGAAATTTCTGCCGGTGCGCCGCTGGCCGGCGTTTCGCCGACTGCCACGGAAGCGAAAATGCTCTGGGCCACGGGCAGCACACTTGCCTTTTCCGTTTCGGCCGGCACAGAAACGCTGTATTGCGCGTCGCCAGTCCTTTCAGCTTTTTTGCCGTTTACGGCAATGGAAAGGAGGCTGGCGTCGCTGAGCTCGTCGGGCGTTCCCATGCGCACCCGGAAGTAGTCTATGCATAAATCGCCGATGTTGTTCCCGTCCCCGCCTAATATGAACCTGTCGAGGCTTTCCTTGACGCCGCCCCGCAGAGCTATGCCCGTTCCAATCGGGGCGCTCATGTCGTCAAGATAAAAATCGTATTTGCCGGCGGGGAGATCCGCGACGAGCTTGATTGCGTACCATTGGTTCAGGGCATACGGTGCAAGATTCGTTTCCCCGGCGTTGTGCGCCAGAATGCGGCCGTCGCGAAGCACAAAAGTCGCCATCCGCGCACTGCCCAACGAGGCAATCGGAGTGCTTGCGCTCCAGTTGTCCCTATTCCCGGACATCATCATGAGCTGCCCGGCGCCAACAGTGCGCTTTACCCTCGCCTCAATCGTCACAAGGCCGCTCATGCCCGCGTGGGTTTTGTTGTATACGCCTATCGTGTTGGCATTGCCGCTTGAGCCGCCGGTCTTGTTGATGCGCAGATATTTGTTTCCGTCTTCTTCCGCAATTTCGATGCCGCCTGCGCCATTTCCCGTCTGAAAGGTTTGCCATGTGCCGCTTCCGGCGAATGTGCCAACTGTGTAGCCGCTAAAATCATCGTCTATCGCAAATCCGGAAAAATCGCTTGGATACAGCAGCACATTATAGTCGGCCGCCGAGCCCTTTTGCACATCTATGCCGCCTATCAGCCGGGCTTTGAAGCCGTCTTTCGCGGCCAGCAGTTCATACCCGCTTGCGGCCGGGACCGTGAAAGAGTAGCTGCCCAGGCTGTCGCTTGCCGCTTCGTAGGCGTCTTCGCCGAGCGACAGGACAATCTTCGCGCCTTCGACGGCGGTTCCTTCGTTTGTCCTGACAGCGCCCTCTATCACTCCCGTGGAGGACAGGCTTTCGCCCAAGATCAAATCGACATTGGCCGCGGCTCCCGCCGGCAATGCCGCCGCCGTTGGCTCTCCGTCGCTGTACTGCGCTTGCCTGGCGATCAGCGTGTAGCTTCCCGCCGGCATTTCTCCCAAGTTGTAATAGCCGTCGGCTCGCGCCGCCGCCGTTCTGTCCGTTCCGCTGATTGCGACGGTCGCCTCCGCCGCGGGGTTTCCGTACCTGTCTTTTACGTATCCGCGCATTATTCCCATGCCTTCGCCGAACTGGTATTCGGAAAGGCCAACGTCGGGATCGGCAGCCAAATCGACGGGCCGGCCCCAAAAATCAATGCCTTTCAGATATTGATCCACATGCTTGCCACTAAAATCATCGGGGTAGATTACAGCCTTGCCGCCGTTGATGAGTGGGGATTCTTGGGTCAGGGCGGCGCCGCTCAGATCAGCGGCTATGCTTCCCGCGAATTTCGGGTCGCCCTTAATCGCGCTCCTGTCCGTTGAAGGTATCGTGAATCCTTTCCCGTAATAGCAGTTGTTGCTGAAATCGGCGCCGGTTCCCTCCCGAATGTTATACTGACGAGCATATGAATTTACCATAAACGCGAGTCAGTAATACTCGTTTCCTCTGTCCGACCGCAAATTGCGGTCGTAATCCCAATCGAACACGAGTATAGCTGTATTAGTTTGCTCCGACGCGTTGTAGAAAATGTTGTTGTATGCGTACAGCGGATTGCTTGTTTTGTAATACGACGACGCCGTGCCCGACGTGCCGATGAATGTCAGGCTTGACGCGCTCAGGGTGTTGTAAAACAGGTTGTTGTGCACGTAGTTGTATCCGCTGTCGCCATGATGGTTGATGTAATAGCGCGAGCCGCTGTTGTTCTGAATTATGTTGTATCTCCACACCGCTGTGCTGAAATTGACCCCGCAGAGCAAAAAACCGTCGCCGTTGCCATATACGTAGTTGTACTGTATTAAGCCGTTGGTCGCCGAATTGTCGCAGTCAATCGCGTTTGAATCAGCGCCGCCCATTTTCGCGCGAGAGTTGTACACCTCGTTGTACTGAACCACAATATCGTCCGTCCAGTCCAGCTCTATCGCGCTGGTGCCCGAACCCGCGCATATATTGTTCTCGACAAGCGCCCCCTGAACGGTTGCCAGCCTGATCGTGTTGCAGCCAAATTCCGTGTTGCTGTTGCTGACGTAGTTGTTGCGAATGGCGATATTTGTGTGCGGATGGTAGGACGCGGTGTAATAGCCCAGACGCTCAGCATGAGCATGGCGGCGCAGGCAGAGCCCGCGAGCGATTTTGCGAATCTGCTTTTCTTTCCCATTGTCACAACTCCTTTCATTATCGCCACTCCTTTGCGCGTTTTAGTTAATTATATATTCTGCGCTCGCGTTTTCTATGTGCATGTTTTTACATGCGGAACCTCGGTTTACTTGTTTCGGCAGCTTGCCGCATTTTGTCTGTTCCGATGCCCGGCTGTGTGCTATACTCATGTTCGATTGGAAATTCCGACCGCAATTTGCGGTCGGACAGAGGAAAGGGGAAGCCATTATGGCGGGCCGCTACAGGCAAATAAAATGGATGCGCTCCATACAGACGAAGCAGTTGCTGGGCTTTGCCCTGATTGTGGCGCTTACGATGCTGCTGACCTATATGCTCCAAACCAGGGCAATCGCTATCGCGACAGAGACGACCTATGAAAAAATGGACGCCAACGCCCATTTTTGGCTGAGCGCGCTTGAAAATGAGATCTCCCATGTCCATGATTTGCAGATGGACTTCTTCAATGACAGGAAACTGACCTTTTTGGTCAGCCCATACGTTGACACGACTGATTATGAGCGGCGCGAGTACCTGCTGTCGGTGCGCGAGCGCATCATGACCATCACGGGGGTGAGCGACCTGGTCGCGGACGGGATCCTGTTTTTGCCAAAGACGGGGTACAAGATTACTCAGAGCGGAATATCCCGCATGCAAGACCATGACTACGACGCGGCGCAAGCCTGCATGAAGCGCAACAATAGCGGGTTTGGATACGATCGCGGCGAATTTTGCCTCGTGGAGACGGGAGCGCCGCGCATCCAGAGCGGCCATGCCCCGAACCACATTCTGGCCATAGCGTTTTCGCCAGAGATGATTCGGCGAAGGATGGCGACGCTGAACACGTCGGAGGGCAGCGGCGCCTTCATTTTTTTGGAAGAAGAAAGCCTGTTGCTTGAAAGCGCGCGCGGGGAGGCCGTGGGCGCGGATATCTATCGGGCCTTGGAGCGAAACGGCTCTGGAAAGCCCTTGAGCGTTCAGAGGCTCATGGCCGGCGGCGACTGGTACTTGGTATTCGTCGGGGGCGAAAGCAGCCTTGGGCTGTTTGCGCAATATGTGAAAGAGGCGCCCATCATGCGCTCCATATACAGGTTCCGCGCACAGATGCTGCTCGTCATCGGCCTGATGGCGGTCATGGCCGCATTCTTTGCCGCCTATACCCGCAGGCTCGTCCACAAGCCCATCAACGACCTGCTGGAAGCGTTCTCCGAGATCAAGGGCGGAAACTGGGCAAAACGCGTGCGCCACGCTGGCGGCGACGAATTTAGCCGCCTGTACGAAGGCTTCAACGACATGGCCGAGAACACGGAGCGGCTGATCGACGAGGTGTACGTCCAGACAAACCTCGCGCAGCGGGCGCAGCTCAAGCACTTGCAGGCGCAGATCAACCCGCATTTTCTCTACAACAGTTTTTTCACGCTGAGCCGCCGCGTCAAGCGCCGCGACTGCGAGGGAGTGCAGGAGCTGGCGGAGCACCTTGGCAACTATTTCCAGTTTCTCGCCCGCGACGCTTCGGACGCGATCGCGCTGGGGCAGGAGATCGAGCACGCCAAGAGCTATGCAGCCATTCAGGGGACAAGGTTTGCCAGCCGCCTGGCCATCAGGTTCGACGACCTGCCGGAGGGCCGCCGCTCTTTGACGGTTCCGCGGCTGATCCTGCAGCCGCTGCTGGAGAACGCGTTTGAGCATGGGCTCGAAAACACGATCAAGGACGGCCTGCTGCAGGTGTCCTGCCAGGAAGACGGCGGCGCGCTCCTGATCCATGTGGAGGACAACGGGAAGGGA
>JAISFK010000511.1 GCA_031263625.1 Clostridiales bacterium | reverse complement strand
CCCGTTTCTATGCTGTGGAGCTTGATAATCAGCGTCACGCCGTTGTCGTTCACCTGGGCGTCCATGCTGTACGCCGGGCTGACGCTCGCAACGCCGTCCGCCGCCGATATCGCGGCGATGTCGTCATTGTTGAGCCCGTATGTGGAAATGACGCGGATGTCCATGAGGTTCTGCGCGTCAAAATACGCCTCGCCCGTGAGCTTCATGTCCATGCCCGTCGCGCCGATGCCCGAATAAAACGCCACTCCGAGCGCCACTATGGCAAAGATGGCCGCAAAGCGGCTGAACGTGTTTTTTATTTCGCGATATATGTCCTTGCGGAACGCATTTTTCATTTTTTGCCGCCGCCTGCCTGCTTTCCTGCATTACTGTGCCCGCGCCCGATCCCGCGCCTATCGCGCGACGCGGCGCCCGCCAACGAGTCTCCTCGACCTGCAAACCCACCCGCGCGGGCGGCAACGGGCTTGGCGCGCAAAAAGGGCCCGCCCGCGCCAATCTCAGTCCGCGCCAATGCGCCCGCCCCAGCCGGCAAGCCCTGAGCGCCTGTCCCGCCCCGGATGGCGGCGCTCAGGCAATCCTCTGCGGCCGGCGATCCTCTGCGGCCGGCGCGCCCCGCGCACAGCGCGACGCGCGCCGCGCTTCGCCTTCGCCTTCCGGCGGGCGCGCCTACCACTCGATCCTGTCGATGGATATGGGCGAGCTGTTCACCGAAACGTCCGCCGCCATGCCGTTCCTGAGCCTTATGACGCGATCCGCCATCGGCGCTATCGCCAGATTGTGCGTGATCACGACGACCACTATGCCGCGCTGCCTGCAAGTGTCGTGCAGCAGCTTCAGCACGCCCTTCCCCGTGACGTAGTCGAGCGCGCCGGTCGGCTCGTCGCAGAGCAGCAGCTTGGGGTTCTTGGCGATCGCGCGAGCTATCGAAACGCGCTGCTGCTCGCCGCCGGACAGCTGCGACGGGAAGTTCGACATCCGCTCGCCGAGGCCGACCTCGAGAAGCACGCTCTCCGGGTCGAGCGGGGCGTCGCAGATCTGCGCCGCCAGCTCGACGTTTTCCAGCGCGGTGAGGTTCTGCATGAGATTGTAGAACTGGAAGACGAAGCCGATGTCGTAGCGCCTGTACGCTATCAGCTCCCGCCTCGAAAATTCGTTTATTTCCACGCCGTCCACGACGACAGTGCCAGAGTCGCACGTGTCCATGCCGCCCAGAATGTTCAGCACGGTAGACTTGCCCGCGCCGCTCTGGCCGACGATGATGGCGAACTCGCCGGCGCCTATGTCGAAGCTCGCGCCGTCAAGCGCGTTCACCGCGACCTCGCCCATCCGATAGCTTTTTCTAACATCGCGCAACTCTATAAAACTGGCCACGTCAATCTCCCGCTTTTTTTCCGCGCGCTTTTGCGCGACACAAATATTATCTGCCTATTCGCGGAGAATTGCAAGCGGGCGGCGATGTTCCGATGTTCAGCAGCTATCCAGGCAACAGCTATCCAAGCAACAACTATCCAAGCAACAGCCATCCAAAAGCATCCGAAAAAAACCGCCCGCGCTGTGGCGCCCTGCCCGCCGCCGCGGCGCGGGCGGGCGCTCAAAGGGCGCCGGCCTCAGCGAGCGCCATGTAGGCGTCCCAGAAGAAGTCGGGCTCATCCGCCGACACGGCCTGCTGCGCGTCCGCGAGCCACGCGCTCGCGGCGTCGTAGCCGCCGGCGTCGCCGAACTGCCCCGCGCCGAAAGCGTCGTCGAGCATCGCCTGCTCCATCGCGGCGCTCTCGCCGAACTCAAAATTTATGGTCGCGATTATGACGCGCCGCTGAATCTGCTCAAGCGAATAGTACCAGCCCACAAAGTCCTCGGTCAGCTCGCCCTCGCCCGCGAGCCTGTCCACGGTTTCGTACAGCGCCGAGAACTCCCCGCTGTACACCATCGTGTCAACAAAATCCCGCAGCTCGCTTTCGTCAAAGCCGGACAGGCCCTCGCCATAGGCGTGGCCGCCGCCCTCGCCATAGCCGCTCCCGTCGCCGCCGTCGTCGCCATAGTCATAATCATAGCTGTCGCCGTCGCCGTAACCGTAGCCGTAGTCCGGCGCGGGCGCGCCTGCGGACGGCATGCCAAAGCTGGCGGACGAGATGCCGTAAACGATCGCCTGCCTGATCGGCTCGATGTCGTAGCCCTGCCCGACGGCCTTGTCTATGACCGCGTTCGCCCCGTCCATAAGATCGTCGCGCAGCTCCTGCTGAAGGCTCTCGTCATAGCTGAGCGCGTCCGCGTCCAGCGCTTCGCCTTCCGGGCGGGCGGGCGCGCCGGAGGACGACGGCCTCGCGCCGAACGAGAGCGCCACGGACGCGCCCCTGGCGGCGTCCTCGGCCCTGAACTCGACGGCGGAGCCCGGCTGCTGGCCGCCGTATGGGATGTCGATGCTGAAAACGGCGCCCCGGAAGAACTCGGCGCTTGGCTCCGCGAGCGCGTATGCCCCGTCGCTCACCCAGGATATGGCGCTGTCCTCCTTGCCGGCAAATGCGTCCAGCAAATCGCTCACGGCCATGCTGAGCCTGAAATGCCGCTCGCCGCCCGCGCCCGCCGAGCCTGCGCCTGCGCTTGAGCCGGCCGGCAGCGCCTGCGCCAGGCCGGAGAAGTCGAGCAGCTTCATCTCGAATGCCTCGCCGCTCTCCGCGTCCACCATGCGCAGATGCATGTCGCCGTCCAGCCCGTCCGGGCCGGTGGCCAGGCTCCCGTGCAGCTCGACGAGCTCGACGCTCTTATCGCTCGATTTCACCCATGACGAGTAGCCAAGCGCGGGATCCGCCGCGAAGCCGAACTCCCCGCCGGCCGCGAGCATAGCGCCGCCCGCCGCGGAAAATCCCGCGAAAGCGCCGTCTTTCAGGTATATCTTGAGCTTTCCGATGTCAAAGGCGCCGCCAAGCCCGGCGCCGGCGGCGTATTCGCCGTAGTATTCGCCAGGCTCCGCGCCGTCCGCGCTATCCGCGCCTGCCGCTTCGCCATCATCGGCCGCATCGCCCCCGCCAGGCAGGGAACTCCCCGCCTCGCCGGGCGCGCCGCCCGCTTGCGCGATTTGCGCCGCCGCGTCCAGCTGCGCCGTTGCGTCCAGCTGCGCGATAAGCTCGTCCAGCCCGCTCGCCACGTCAGCCGGCAGGATTGGCGCGCCATAATTGGCAGGAGCCAGGACGTCGTTATAGAACCCGGCGACGAGGGCGACCGCCGCATCGTCGCCCCGTATGTCGCGCAGCATGGCGAGGCCGGCCTCAAACAGGGAGCGCTGCGTTATGGTCAGCTCGACCGTGTCAAGGACGACAGGGCTGCCGCCGAGGCTCAGCGTCTCGCTGCCGGCCTCCGCATAGTCTATATGGCTGAGGGCGATGCCCAGCAGCCGCTCAATGATGGGCGACGCCTGCTCGGCATACTCGGACATCTTGCCGAGCATTGCGGGGGACATGGAATCGTTGAGCGCGTCAAGCGCGTATTCCAGATCCGCAGGCACTTTCAGCACCATTTCGCTCAGCTCCGGGATCTTCAGCAGCATCTCGCCGTCCGCGAAAAACGATTCGAGCGACAGCATCTTCTGCCCGCGCACGCTCCACGCGGCGCTCGCGCCAAATTCCGGCGCCAGGGCGGAGGCGCCCGCGTCCGCGCCAGCGCCCGCGTTCGCGTTGAGGCCGGCAATCACGCTCAGGGCCAGCTCCGAGTTGGCGAGCAGCCTGACTATCTCAAACTGGCCGCGCATGGCCTCGTCCTGCAAGTCGAGCGGCGCGCCCATGACTGACAGAAATTCCTGAATGTACGCGTCGGGCGCGCTGACGGACAGGCCGACCGAGGTTTCAAACCATTCGCCGCCGAACGGGATTTCGCTCACGCTGTCGAGCAGGACGCCGGAAAGCGCCACCGCGCCGTCCTCCATGACCTTCTTCGCGCTGTCCGCGTTCGACAGGCGCTCCGCAGGGGCGCC